>DTPJ01000855.1 GCA_011334435.1 Candidatus Poribacteria bacterium
AAATCTCATTAGAAAAGTCTCCTTAAAAAACAATCGTTGAAAACGCATTTTTATGGATTATATATTTATATGCTAAAACCTAATTTTTGTTAGACTCCCATCATATCAAATAAAAAGCTATTTAATCTGATAAAAATGACATATTTCAAAGCTATTTAATCTGATAAAAATGACATATTTCAACGATTGAAATAAACCTTGAATTAATTGAAAGACTTAGCGGTTCCCCAAGTCGTAGCTAATTTATTATGTGGCTGAACTGCTGTTGAGCTTATAGCATCAATAAAAATACCTGAAATAACCCAGTTAGCACCACCCTTAAATTTAATTTGTAACTTGAATGGTTCTGATCCTGTTACCGTCCAAAGATAATATACTCCTGCATTGAATTCAGGATTTTGAACTGTAACATCAGCCTTATCTGGTGCTTTTGTGCCTTGAAAACCAGTTAGCTCTTGAACACGGACTGTGCTATCCCAATCACAGCAATAAAGAGCGACTTGATAGTTAGTCAGTTTTGATGTCAGGGTTAGAACTGTATCGGGATTATTATACATACAAGAACCTATGCGCTTTGATGTATCGCCAATAAAAGTCAATCCTCTGGTATCCGCAGTTGGATTTGCCCAATCCCATCTATTGTTTTTTGCGTCATCAAAACTAACTATGTCTTTCATATCAGTTTGATCTTTAACTCCAAATATTATAGCACCATTTTTGCCATATTTTTTTGTCCAATCTCCTTTTGTTGTTGTATCTTTTCCGGCAAATTTAACATCCGATAAGACACAAACACTCAAATTAAGGACAAAAAATGCTATAAACCCAAATAGAGCCAAACGTTTCATTGATTAACTCCTTTCTGATTAAATCATAACAAAAACACACACTACTTAATGTTCCCCCAAGTAGTGGCTATTTTCCCGATATAGCCAACTGCTGCGCCTTTAGTTAAATCTCCCATGCTTTGAATAATTTCTGCTTCTGTGATAGCTCTGTTCCAAACTTGGACTTCATCAATAGACCCATTAAATTTCTGTCCAGTAGCTCCCCATGATCCGACCATTGTATCGCCAGCGTTGCCTAAATATTCTATACCTGCCTTTCCATTATCTTCTGCGACTTGCTTTCCATTTACATATATTCTGCGCTTCTTTTCTTTGACATCTAACCAAAAGCAAATATGCGCCCATTCTTCCGCTTTTACTGCCCCTGCTGCGTCCAGGTCATTATTATAAAACCCCATCCTTATAGTTCCATTTGTGTAAATACGATAGTGAAGGCTCGTGTTTGTAGCATTAACCTGTGTTTGAGAGAAAACACATTGTTCTGATCCACCAGATAGTTTTGGCTTTGTCCATAGGCAAACAGTCATGCTTTTATTATTCAATTCTATATGCGGACATTTTACCTCGCCTGCTTCTGAGAATTCAAGACATGATCCAAACTTACCTTGTCCCCATTTTACCGTTCCGACAATTTGTCCATCATTTCCATATTTAGAGAAGTCCTTTACAGTATCACCTTTTCCCTCATTGCAAGGAAGATATAAAAGGCAATCATCTTTTTTTATATCAAGAACCGCCTTCGCAGAAAAAGGAAATACCATCAAGGACAATACAAAACCAAATAAAAACATCCCAATTGTTATAAGCCTCATTTTTAACCTCCTTAGTGGATATTGTAAATAATTATTAAGCTACCCTTTTGTGATTATCAAATTTATTGATAATCAAGTTCATATTTGATTTAATATTTACATTGATAGTTTATATCTACGCAGATATTTTGTCAAGCTATTTTGAAGCAAGGGAAACTTTTAAGGCTTTCTTAGTTTTCCACTTTGAAAAAAGTAACTTTTGATGATAAATAGGGGATTTTTGAAATGTCCGAACCTCAAAATTATATAGACAAAATATGCTATTTATATTATAATCAATGACTATGAAACAAAAATCGCAGAATAATGACATAACTATAAAAGTAGTATTTGCTGTGCTTCTTGTCGCTTGCCTTTGGGGAGGCAATGCGGTTGCTATGAAAGTAGCTTTGAAATATATGCCCCCTCTCATACTTGCTGGTCTGAGATTTGCTCTTGGTGCTATAATAATATTAATCTGGGGAAAATTTAACAATATAGACTTCAAAATACGAAAAGACGAATTGCTGAGCTTAATAATACTTTCTCTTTTATTCTCTGCTCAGATATGCACTTTTAATTTTGGGACAAAATACACTACCGCAGGACGTTCATCAGTGCTTATAAATGTTAATCCCTTTTTGATCGCCGTTCTCGCACATTTTTTTATCCCAGATGATAGATTGACAATAAGAAAAATTATCGGACTTATATTGGCATTTCTTGGAGTGTTCATTGTATTTCGTGACAAGATAGAAACCGCTGAACCGCATCTATTAGGCGATATAATTATGCTTATAAGTGGTTTTCTATTCAGTGTTTTAACAATATATACCAAAAAATTGATGCAAAGGATTGGCGTATATAAGATTCTTATATGGGAGATGTTATTTGGATTGATCCCGTTTTTTGGTCTTAGCCTAATATTTGAAAGAGATGCCAATTTTACGATTTCATCGGAATTGATTATCGCATTATTATATCAAGGTGGACTTGTGGCAAGCGTTGCCTTTATAGTTTGGACAACGCTGTTAAGCAGACACAGTGCAAGCAAGATTTCTGCTTTTTTATTTGCTACTCCACTATTCGGCGTAGGGCTAAGTGCACTTATACTTAATGAAACCATAACCGCATATTTGGTTATTGGTGCTGTGCTTGTTGCTATTGGTATATATATCGTGAATAAATGTCCCAATGGCTATGGGGTATGCTGAGATGTTTAGATTAGGGGCTAAAAGTAGGTATTTTCCTATTATATTGGGGGTGTTCATTATGTCCATAGCAAGTTTTAGTGAGGCAAAAGGACCTTTAAGTGTTAGCAAGGATAACCCACGTTATTTCACCGATCCTGATGGTAACATCGTCTATGTGACAGGTTCTCACACTTGGAATAACTTCAAAGATATGAGTAAATCAGACCCGCCACGTCCTTTTGATTATGAAGGATACCTTAATTTCCTCCAAAAATATAATCATAATTTCATACGGCTTTGGACTTGGGAACTCACAAAATATACCTATGAAGGTATTGCAGAAATAGATTCAGAAGCATTTCAAGGCATTATGAATTATGCCAAACAATTTCCTTGGCAAAGGACAGGTCCAGGAGACGCCCTTGATGGAAAGCCGAAGTTTGATCTCAGTAAATTTGATGAAAGCTATTTTGAACGGTTGCGATCAAGAGTCACATTAGCAGGAGAACGCGGAATTTATGTCTCCATAATGCTTTTTGAAGGGCATGGGCTTCATTCATCAAAACCGCCATGGCGTTGGGATGGTCACCCGTTTAATATTCAAAATAACATCAATGGCATAGACGGTGACCCTAACAAAGATGGCATGGGAATTGAAATACAAACCTTACAAATACCCGAAATAACTAAAATCCAAGAAAAATATGTCGCAAAAGTTATTGACACAGTCAACGATCTTGACAATGTGTTATATGAGATAGTCAATGAAAGCGGAAAATACTCAACAGAATGGCAATATTATATGATCAACTTCATACATAATTACGAAAAGAAAAAGCCTAAGCAACATCCAGTAGGCATGACATTCCAATGGGCGCCGGGCGATATGCGAGGTTCAAATGCAAATCTATTCAACAGTCCAGCGGATTGGATCTCGCCTAATCCCGAAGGTGGATATACGGATAATCCGCCTACCGCTGATGGATCAAAGGTGATTTTAACGGACACCGATCATCTTTGGGGCATCGGAGGCAATCAAGCTTGGGTCTGGAAGAGCTTTTGTCGCGGTATGAACCCATTATTTATGGACCCATATCTTGAGGTCAAAAAAGAATCTAAAAAAGATGGAAATGTGGTATGGACTGACTATATGTCAGCTGAACCAAAACTTGATCCTAAATGGGAGCCGATAAGAAAAAGCCTTGGATACACGCTTTCTTACGCTAAAAGAATGGATTTGGCTAAGGCTATCCCAAGAAACGACCTTTCATCAACAGGCTATTGTTTGGCAAATATAGGAAAAGAATATTTGGTCTATGCTCCAAATGGTGGCGAAGTCACTATTGACCTAACAGATGCGGAAGGAAAACTTATCGGCGAATGGTTTAATCCAAATAACGGCACTGTGACTGCAAGCGGAATTGAATTAAACAAAGGCAAAGTAACGTTAAAACCCAATTTTGATGGTGATGCGGTGCTTTTTGTTATTAAACAAAATTGATGAGGAGAAGGATATGCCAATAGTGAAACAGAAAGACTTTGGAACGGACAACGTCCCCGAATGGATAAGAATTGTCGGCGGAATAAATGCTATGGGCTGTTCTACAAGGGATAAATCATCTCCGCCAGTAGAGTTACATTATCACGACGCTGAGGAGTTTTGGTTTGTGCTTAAAGGCAAAGCAAGAGTTATGACCGAAGGGAAGGAATATATAGTTGCCCCTGGTGACGTTGTTTGCACACATAAAGGCGATGAACACGCTATTCTTGAAATAATAGAAGAGCCATATACTCAGGTCTGGGTTGAGTGTAATCTACGTGGTGAAAAACGAAGTGGTCATCTGCATAAGTAGGTGACGGGTAATGAGTAACGGGTAACGGGTGATGGGTATATATGAATACTGGAAACAAAAGAATAACAAATGGAAAAATAACATCAAAAAATCAGCTTACCGATGAGCATTTTCAGATAACTATTGACTGCCCTTACATAGCGAATAATATAATGCCAGGCCAGTTTATACAAATAAGATTAAGCAGACATCTGTCCGATCCGCTTCTATGCAGACCTTTTGCAGTATATAAAAGAAAAGGCAATTTAATTGACATTCTATTCAAAATTGTCGGCAAGGGAACGCGACTGTTATCACAAAAAAATATAGGCGATGATTTAGAGATAACAGGACCTTTAGGCAATGGATTTCCGTTAGATGAAGATTTTGATACCGCATTGTTAATCGCTGGTGGTATGGGAATTGCTGGATTGTTTCTTTTAGCTGAACGTTTACGCCACAAAAACGTTATAATGATGATTGGTGCTTGCTCACAAGACAAAATGATCGGAATTAATGACCTTAACGAAATAGGGATAGAAACACGAATTGCAACTGACGATGGATCGTGTGGATATAAAGGTATGGTTACAGATTTACTCAAAGACATAATATCTGATAAAATCGCTTTGGCAAAAAGTAAGATATTCAGTTGTGGTCCTATGGCTATGCTAAAAGTTGTCGCTCAAATAGCGAAAGAAAGAGGCATTCTAACTTATGTCTCTTTGGAAGAAAATATGGCTTGTGGTGTTGGGGCATGTATGGGCTGTGCCTGTGAAGTGATCTCGTCAGATGGAAGAACTCAATATAAAATGGTATGCAAAGATGGTCCCGTTTTTAACGCTCAGGAAATATTATGGAAGTGAAAACTGATATAAATCTTTCTGTTGACATTGCTGGGATAAAGATGAAAAATCCCGTTATGGTTGCATCTGGAACATTCGGATATGGAGAGGAATATTGCACTTTCTTTGATTTAAGTGAACTCGGAGCAATTGTGACAAAAAGCATTACGTTACGACCAAGACAAGGAAATCGCCCACCAAGAATAGCAGAGACTCCCTCTGGAATGTTAAATGCGATCGGCTTGCAAAATGTCGGTATTGACGCATTTATATCAGAAAAAATGCCTTTTTTAAGAACTCTTGGAATTCCGATTATAGTCAGTATATCAGGAGAAGATGAAACAGAATATATAGAAATAGCGGAAAGATTAAGCCAAATTGCAGACGTATCAGGACTTGAGATCAATATATCCTGCCCTAATGTTGCCAAAGGTGGAATGCAATTCGGTTCGGATTCGCAGATGACCTATGAGCTAATAAACTCTTTGAGATGTGCAACTAATCTGCCATTGATCGTCAAGTTATCGCCAAATGTCACAGATATAGTTGAGATAGCTAAATCCGCAGAGCAAGCAGGAGCAGATGCACTCTCCCTCATAAATACATTTCTTGGCATGTCAATTGATATTAAAAGCAGGAAGCCTAAACTTGGCAATATCACGGGTGGATTGTCGGGTCCTGCTATTCGTCCAATTGCGGTAAGAATGGTTTGGCAGGTATTCAACGTTGTCAAAATACCTCTGATCGGAATGGGTGGAATAATGAACGCAGATGATGCCTTAGAGTTTATTATTGCAGGTGCAACTGCTGTATCCATAGGAACTGCAAATTTCGTAAATCCAACAACAGCGATTGAGGTTATCAAAGGCATTGAAGAGTATATGCAAAAAAACGAATTTTCTGACATAAACGACCTTATAGGATGCCTAAATGTCCATAATTAAGTTTTACAAGGAGTGAGATTCAGTTGAGGGATTTAATAGTTATTGATGACTTATCCAATCAGGAAATAGAACATATATTTCGTATAGCTGATGATATGGCTAATGTGATCAGCACTGGTAGTCCGAAATTATGCGGTGGTAAGATATTAGCTACACTTTTCTATGAACCTAGCACAAGAACTCGCCTCTCATTTGAAAGTGCTATGATCAGACTTGGGGGAAGTGTTATCGGTTTTGCTGAGCCTAATTCATCATCAGTGGCAAAAGGAGAAACTCTGGCTGATACTGCGAGGGTTGTCTCTGAATATGCAGATATAATCGTTATAAGGCATCCATTGGCAGGCGCCGCAAGAGTTATGGCTGATTACTCAGAAACGCCTGTCATCAACGGTGGAGATGGAAGCCATCAACATCCAACACAGACTTTATATGATCTTTACACAATTAATAAGCATCTTGGACGCATAAGTGGATTAAAAGTTGGCTTATGTGGCGATTTGAAATTTGGCAGAACTGTTCATTCTTTATCTTATGCATTAGCAAGGTTTGGAGCAGAGATAATCTGTATATCACCAAAAGGTCTTGAATTGCCTGACCATGTTCTACAAAGGTTAGAAATAAAATATAAGCATAAAGTTACATATTCTGATAAACTTGAAGATGTCATTGGTGATATTGATGTTTTATACATGACCAGAATACAAAAGGAGCGTCTGCCTGATGATATAGATTATAATTCAGTAGCTGGAAAATTTATTATCAATAAAGAATTAATGGCGAAAGCAAAAAATCAGATGATCATATTGCATCCGCTTCCACGTGTAGATGAAATAGCTTATGAGCTTGATAATGATCAAAGGGCATTCTATTTTAGACAATCTGCTTATGGAGTGAGAGTAAGGATGGCGATAACTGCGGTTGCACTTGATGTTTTGAAAATTCCCTCTACTGGATTAGAGCCTTCTGCACGATTTGTCAGTGTAAAAAAGAGATGCGTTAATCCTCGTTGTGTTACTAACCATGAGCATTATTTAGCACATAAATTTGAGGTTATATCCGATCTTCCGCCATTATTGGCTTGTGCATATTGTGGAGAAAAGCCTGTTGATGAAACTTAGCGATTTAGTATAATATCCTTAAAAGTCTCCTTTTGGAAAAAACCATCAAAGTCTCTCTTTTTCAAAAGGAGATTTAGAGGGATTTTATAAACTCTTTATTTTAAGGAATTAATTTCCTTTTTGTGCTGAAAGCATTCCTTTCGTTTGGAATTTCTTTTGGATTCTGATAAGTCAATTAACATATTCTGGGCAGTAATTCTCCCGACAACATGTCCACAATCCTGACACTACCGATTGAGGTTTTTAATATAACTCGCTTAGGTTCAGAAACTACTTCCCCGATAATTTGAGCATCAACAGCATATTTGTTATCACGCATTTTGGACACGATCTCTAATGAATATTCCTCTGGAACTACCGCAACCAACTTGCCTTCATTAGCCACATATAAAGGATCATAACCTAAGAATTCACATGCTGCTTTCACTGCTTCTTTAATTGGGATTTTGGTTTCCTCAATCATTATGCCAACCCCAGATTGTTGTGCTATTTCGTTAAGGGTAGTAGCTAAACCGCCTCTGGTAGGGTCTCTAAGACAATGAATACATTTTGTAACAGAAAGCATCTCTTTAACAAGATCGCTAAGGGGAGCACAATCGCTTTCTATTGGCGAATCAAAATATAGTCCTTCTCTTTTGGATAAAACCGCAATGCCATGATCACCGATGCTTCCACTTATAATGATCTTATCCCCAACCTTTGCCCTATTTACTGATATATTTACGTCTTTATCCACTAATCCAAATCCTGATGTATTGATAAAAATTTTGTCAGCATGTCCTTTATTAACTACTTTGGTATCGCCAGTGACAATTTTAACACCAGTCAGATCAGACGCCTGTTTCATGGAATAGACCACTTTTCGTAATTCGTCAATAGAAAATCCCTCTTCTATTATAAAGCCAGCGCTAATATAAAGAGGGGTCGCACCACACATTGCCAGATCATTTATTGTCCCATATACAGATAGTTTGCCAATATCGCCTCCCGGAAAAAATATAGGGTCTATCACATAGGAATCCGTAGTATATGCAATTCGCAAATCTCCTACTTCCAGAAGAGCTTGATCGTTAAGCTGATTTAGGAATGGATTATCAAAAGCAGGCAAAAAAAGCTCAGATATAAGTTCGTGAGACGCTTTTCCACCGCTACCATGAGAAAGAAGAATTTTATCTGTTTTTAATATCGCCATATTTAAAATACGCTGCGCATGTCCCTTCAGAGGATACCATACAGGGACCAATTGGTGTATCTGGGGTGCATAAATTGCCAAACAATCTGCAATCTGGTGGGATTCTCACTCCTTTTAAGATTTCTCCACACATACATTGCAGATTTTCCTCTTCAGATTTATCATTGGAATCAATTTCTATATCAAATGATGATTTAACATCAAACATAATATATTCATCTCTAAGTTCCAAACCGCTTTTTGGGATCATTCCAAGCCCGCGCCAATTAGAATCGCAGACCCTAAAAACTTCATCCATCAACTTTAATGCTATTGGGTTGCCATCAGCTCTTACAAATCGGCGATATTCAATATCTACTTTGGCATACCCAGATTCTATCATCTGAATTAGCATCAAAATCCCTTGTAATATATCTATCGGTTCAAAACCTGTGATGACGCAACCCACATTATAATCTCTTGCTATAAACTCATAGGGATGCGATCCGATTATAGTGCTTACATGTCCTGGACAGATGAAACCATTAATCATTATTTCGCCTGAATCCAAAATAGCCTTCATTGCTGGTGGAATAACTTTGTGACACACAAGAACATAAAAGTTTCTTAGATTTTCCTTTTTTGCTGTAATTATTGTGCTAGCAACAGTCGGAGATGTGGTCTCAAAGCCAATGCCCATGAGAACTAACTTTTTTTGGGGATTTTTGCGGGCAATCTTCAACGCATCTAACGAAGAATAAATAACTCTCACATCTGCACCATTTGCTTTTTCTTTTTCAAGGCTGGAAAATGACCCAGGAACTCTAAACATATCGCCGTAAGTAGCCAAAATAACGTCTTTTTGCCTTGATATTGCTATAGCTTTATCAATATCTTCTTTTGATGTCACGCAGACTGGACAGCCAGGACCTGATATAAGGGAGATATTATCTGGAAGAATGTTTCTTATGCCACTTCGGAATATAGCGACAGTATGAGTTCCGCAGACTTCCATAAGTTTTATTTCCTGTTTTGAAATAGCCTTTATGTTATCCAATATTTTTTTAGCTAAATTTGGACACCGATACTCATCAAGATATTTCACTTATATTCTCCAAAAATTCCAAATCTTCTAAAAGCTTTACCGCCTCTTGTTCGTTAAGCACTTGAATAGCAAAACCTGCATGTAATAACACATAATCCCCAATTTTTGCATCTGGAGTTAGCACCAAACTTGCCTCTCTGATTACGCCAGACAGTTCAACTTCTGCCATATCCTCTGTAATATTTATTATCTTAGCTGGTATAGCCAAACACATATTTATCTCTCCTAATTATTTTCTATTAATTGAGCATTTGCAATAACACTTTGACCTAATGATATACCTCCGTCGTTAGTAGGAATTCTCTTATGAAAATATATTGTAAATCCTTTATGTTTCATCAGTTTAACGGTATTTTCAAGTAAATATTTATTCTGGAAAACTCCTCCACTAATGGCGACTTTATTAATGCCTTCGCTTTTTTCCCTTATTCGTTCACAAATAGTAATCATAAAGTCAATCAAAGTGTTATGAAATTTGGCTGAAATGACCCCTTTTGGTAATCCATACTTTAAGTCAGATATTATTTCACGAAACATCTCTTTTACATCTATGATTAACGTCCCCTCATCTATTATTTCATAGTTATATCTGCTAAATACATTAGGTTCAGCTATCATTTCCAACTCAATAGCAGATTGAGCCTCATAAGTTATTACATCCTGAATACCTATAAGAGATGAGACCGCATCAAAAAGCCTACCACAACTAGATGTCAATGGGGCGTTTATATTTCTTTCTATCATCTTTTTGATAAAGGCAATTTTTTTGTCACCAATTCTTTTAATAAAAGGCGTATCAATTTTATCCATTTCTCCATCAAAGGCGTCATATAAATAACTTAAAGCCATTCGGTAAGGTTCTTTAACCGCCATATCTCCGCCGGGCATGGACAAATATTTTAGATGTGCGCATCTTTGAAACCCAACGTAATCTGCCAATAGAAATTCACATCCCCATATATTGCCATCAATGCCGTAGCCAGTTCCGTCCATCGCAACGCCTATAACTTTTTCGTTTAGACCGTTTTCTGCCATACAGCTTGCTATATGTGCATGATGATGCTGAACTCCGACGAGTTTTTTCCCCTCTTGAGAAAGTGCGTATTTAGTGGATAAATAGTCAGGATGCAAGTCATAGGCTAAGATCTGAGGATTTATGCGAAAAAGCATCTTATAATGTTCTATGCTATCCAGATAATAGTTGTAAGCACTTAAATTTTGAAGATCACCGATATGATGACTAATGAAAGCATGATTATCTTTCGTTATACAGAATGTGTTCTTTAACTCTGCCCCACAAGCAAGTATCTCTTTCATATTAAAGCATAGATCAACCGGATAAGGTGCATATCCACGGGAACGGCGAATAATCGTAGTATGACCATCATAAATTCGGGCGACAGAATCATCACAACGCATCCGAATATCTCTATTATGAAAAAGAAAATAATCAGCTAAATCTTTTAAACGTTCTTTTGCCTCGTCATTACCAATGACTATTGGCTCTTCACTCATATTTGCACTTGTCATAACAAGAGCTAAAAATTGATTCTCCAACAAAAGATAATGCAACGGTGTATATGGGAGCATAACACCTAAATAGTTATTATTAGGTGCAACAAGATCTGAAATTGAGGTTTCAGAACGTTTTTTCAACAATACTATAGGTTTTTGTATGCTTTGTAAAAGCTTCTCTTCATCTTCATTAACAATACAAATCAGTTTTACCTTTTCTATATCTTTACACATAATGGCAAAGGGCTTAAGACTTCGCCTTTTCCTTTTTCTCAGAAGTTCTACTGCATCATCATTTTCCGCATCGCATGCCAGATGAAAACCTCCTAAACCTTTTATTGCTATGATTTTTCCCTGATCTATTAACTCAATGGTCTTTTTTATTGGGTCATCACATTCAATCTTACCTTCCATGTCTTCCAAAGATACATGGGGTCCACAGTTTGGGCAAGCATTTGGCTGAGCATGAAAACGGCGATTAGATGGATCGTCGTATTCATTTTGACATAATTGACACATCTCAAAAGACTTCATAGTTGTCTTTTTTCTATCATAAGGGATGCCTTCAATGATAGTAAATCTTGGTCCACAATTTGTGCAGTTGATAAATGGGTATCGGTACCGACGGTCATTAGGATTGAAAAGTTCAGTTAAACAATCATTGCAAATACTAATATCTGGTGCAATTTTCATATATTTATTGGAATCTTCTTTACTGGACTTTATGATGAAATTCTTGTAATTAGCTGGGGATAGATATGATATGTCAATTGAGTCAATCACAGCCAAAGGAGGGGCTTTCTTTCTAATACTTTCAATAAATTCTTTGACATCTTCATCATTACCTTCAATATCAATATCCACGCCTTCGGTTGAGTTAAGCACCCATCCATTGAGATTGTAAGTATTAGCTAGGTTATAAATGAAGGGTCTGAATCCTACACCTTGCACTATTCCTTTAATGAGGAGCTTTGCCCTTTTAGTTATCATGGTAGATTTCAAAGTTATCATTTTATATTTCTTGATTTTTTTATTTCTTAGTTTTCTTAAAATTTTCCAATTTTTTTAATAGCCAATCATACCATTTATCCAAGCCTTCGCCTGTTTTGCATGAAATTTCCAATACTTCAAGATCAGAGTTGATACGTAACGCTCCATCTTTGATCTTTTTTATATCACAGTCTATATAAGGTAGCAGATCAATTTTATTTATCAAAAGTAGATGAGAGACATTAAATATCAAAGGATATTTAAAAGGCTTATCATCTCCTTCGGTAATGCTCAACAAAGCTATATTAAAATCTTCGCCGAGTTTAAATTCTGCAGGGCAAACAAGATTTCCGACATTTTCAATGATAAGAAGGTCTACGCAATCAAGATCAATTTGATTAAGAGATTGGCTAATCATATTGGCGTCAAGATGACAAGCACCGCCAGTGTTGATTTGAACAACTTGTGCTCCAGTTTTCGCAATACGATCAGCATCGTAAGTAGTTTGAATATCACCTTCAATCACTGCTATATTTATATTGTCACTCATATCATTTATAGTTTTTTCTATGAGAGATGTTTTTCCTGTACCTGGTCCTGACATTACATTTATAGTTAAAACTCCTTTACTTTTGAAAAAATTCCTATTCTGTTCCGCTATTCTATCATTTGCTTTCAATATATTTTCCACAATTGATACTTTCATTTAATAACCCTCAAAACTGATTATTTCCATCTCTTTACCAGATATTATTTCAACACACATTTGATGACAGTTTGGACAACTGTCAAACCAATCATCTATTTGGAACTCATTCCCACAATTTTTACATCGCCCGATAACTGGGGTGTTCTCAATGATGATCTCTGCCCCTTCCAATGGCGTATTTTGACTCATAATTTCAAAGCCGAAACGGAGAGTTTCCTCCATAACCTGTAGCATTTTACCTATTTTTAGGCTAATGCTACTAACTTTGGTTATATTATTCTTGGACATTTCGGATAAGACAATATCAATTATACTCTCAATTAGAGATATTTCGTGCATTGTTACGCAAGGAGCAGGATTTAATGATCAGTTAATTGCTCTATAAGTCTTAAAATTTCATTAACTGCTATATCTCCCCATTTTTGTGTTTCTGGTGAGAGGTCAGTCCCGAAGTCAAAGCTATATCCATTTATAGACACAAGTAACGCTTTAGGCTTCTTTTTATATAGACATTCAGTTAATGCTATCAAAGAGCTTGGCTTCATAAAGTGAGTAAAGGCTGAAGTGCTATAGATAGATTCTACCTCGCTGATCTCTAAGTTTGCCGAACGCTCATTAGATTGAGCGTCGACAAATATGACAACATCATAATCTTTGATCGTTTCAATTAGTTCTACTTCCAATTGATGGCATGTAAGAACATCAATTTGTTTATTAGATGATTGATCAATTTTATCAGCAATCCTATCAGCAACATAATGACCGACCCCGTCATCTTGACGATTAGGATTGCCATATCCGATAACGATGACAGATAACAAAATAATTATTTCATCCTTTCGTGATTTTGTAAAGAAATTTGAATAAATTAATCTCGTTGAAGCCTATCAATAACATTTCCATCGTTATCAATTAATTCAATTATCATTGGCATTTTGCCGATTGCATGAGTTGAGCAAGAAAGGCATGGATCATAACATCTGATAGAAGCTTCTACTCTATTGAGCATACCTTCTTTTAATCTATTGGAGTCAACAAATTCTTTTGCAACAGTATCAACAGCTTTGCTCATTGCCCAATTATTGTGTCCGGTCGCTATAATCAGATTGACACTGGTTAATTTTCCTGTTTCGTCGCAATGATAGTCATGAAATACAGTTCCTCTTGGTGCTTCAATTACTCCTACGCCATGACCTTTAATACCTTTGGGTTCTGCTAATATATCTTTTGATGTTATTTCTTTGTCTTCAAGCAATTCTTTTATGTTCTCCAACCCGTAAATTAGCTCTATCATCCTTGCATAATGGTAATATAATGAGCCTTCTACGGGACCCTTTGCTAACCCTTTAAATTCTTTTAATTCTTCATTGGCAATTGGTGTTTTAATCTGATTCGCAGAATTTAAGCGACCGAGTGGACCAACACGATATACACCATTAGGATAACCCTCTTTTTTATAATAGGTTGATTTTAGGTAAGACCAATCAAGCACTTGTTCTCCGATATAATTAAGGTAATCTTTGCCATTGAACCTTTCCCAAAGGTTGCCATCTTTATCAATTAATTTGACAATGCCATCATATAAATTGAGAGAATCAGATTCATCAACTAATCCCATATAACCCGATTTAAATGATCCAAACTTTTGGGCTAAATCTTTATTTTTTTCAAGCCAATCTTTGATTATATCAAGACCAGCTTTACCATAACTGATCATTTCATCATATTGGCTTAATATTTTGTCGCGTTCTTGGATAGAAAGGGCTTTGTTGACCCCGCCAGGAACTGCAAAATTACCATGAACTCTTTTGTTAGATAGTGTTGCTAATATTTCCTGACCGAATTTTCTGAGTTTGACGCCTTTTATAGCAAGTTCCGGATGTTTTTCTATTAAACCTGCAACATTTCGGATCGCTGGATCTGCATCAAACCCTAATAAAAGATCAGGGCTTGCTAAATAGAAAAAGTGAAGTGCATGGGATTGGACGATTTGTCCCATGTGCATAAGTTCTCTGAGCATTTCTGCGGTTCTTGGAATTTTAACTCCTATAATTTCATCGCATGCTTTAGCTGAAACCAGATGATGAGTAACAGGACAGATACCACAAATTCGTGGTGAAATTACTGGCATTTCAAAGAACATCCGTCCTTCGCAAAACTTTTCAAACCCTCTAAATTGGTTTACCTGAAAATAGGTTTTGTCCACCTTACCATCACCGTTCAATTGTATAAATACTTTTGCATGACCTTCAATACGAGTTATTGGCGAGATGGTTATTGTTTGTCCCATTTTGTCCTCCAAAAATTAATGAATTTATATCATTAGAGTGTTATTATTGCCTAATTATTTAACTATCAATCGTATCTGAGATTCTTCCCTGTAAGAACAGGAATTCTACCAGCAATCAATTCAGAAAGCACAAAGAAAATTGTATCAGCATCTGGTGGACATCCCGGAATATAATAATCCACTTTCACTATCTTATCAATGCTGGTTGTTTTATCTAATAATCTGCATAGCATTTCTGACTCTGGAACTTCTCCGTCTATGGTGCTTTCTGTCTCTACATATCCTCTTTTTAAAACATCATCTACATCAAAGAAATTCCTCATCGCAGTTATTGGAAGTGGGTTAAATGTTGCACAATCACCCATTGCAATCAAAAATTTACAGCGAGATCTCATCTATTTTACAACTTCAATCTGATCTGTATTGCCAACAGAGCCTGTTAATATTCCTATATCTACACCTTCTTTTGGTGGATGTTTCAGATCCGTAATAGGTGTTGATGTAAGTTCTACATGTTTTAAAAGCTCAACAACACGTTCATCTATATCTAAAAGCGACATTTCACAGCCTGAACAAATATCAAGCCAGTCCATTGCTACTTTGAATTTTGCCATTATGTCCTCCTTTTTTCAATTATAAAATTTGTGATAAAACTATCTTGATAATCTATCAATCAACAATTTCATTATCTCTTCATTTGTTTTTACAGGTGAATCTAACGATTTGGTTACATTTTGAACTAAACCATCTATATTCGTAATGCTTCCTGTCTTCTCTGCCCATATTGGCGATGGAAGGACAACATCTGCATCCTCAATCTCCGGAGTAAGATAACTGGTTTGGAGGACAACAAAAGCAGCGTTATATCTCTTGAAATTATCTTTCAACTCATCATCGCATGCTAAAACATAAAGAGCTTTTGCTTTGCTAACATCTATTTTACCATTAATTCCTATATTGCGTAATCCTCTGCTATTTGCCCCTGCTAAAAATCCCATTAATTTTGCTTTATCTGACAAACCAGACAATCTTTTAACTTCATCTTCACTGATGCCAGATGTATAAATGATTAAAGGATTAGATGCGCGTGATAGAAACTCCTTCGCTAAGTCTAACTCATCAGGTTTGATCTTTATAGATGAAATCGTATCAAAGTTGTTTTTATTATCATCTACTAACACTAATTTTGTGTTATTTTTGCGAACAGCTAACTTCACAAAAGAACCAATTACTAATGTATTTGGGTCCATTTTATACATCACAATACAATCTGATGAACTTATATCGCTAAGTGTAGCAGTTTGATTTCCATCTGGAAGAATAGTATAGGGACCGAATTCCCCTACCATATCTTTTCTAAACATGCTCACAAATATATTTGCTTCTTCATTTGTTGCTTTGGGAGAAATAAGCCCAATTGCGTTATCTGTGTTTATATCCATCTCTTTACATTTTTCTGATATGTAATCTATCGCTTCGTCTAATTCCACTTCTTGTAACGAGTGGTTTTTCTTAATCATCGGTTTAATTAGACGTTTTCTTTTATCGTGAACG
>DTPJ01000051.1 GCA_011334435.1 Candidatus Poribacteria bacterium
CCTTTAACTTTTAACCTTCAACCTTATAATCATAAATCCTTTTAACCTTATTTGTCAAAGCCATTATTTGAAATCAAATTATTCCAAAAAACTTTTCTAAAAGAGAACTTACACTATTTGTTAAAATTTAAAACCTAAAATGACTGATTAATCAGTTATTTATGCTCATATAAAAGACGCAATTAATTATTTAAGGTTTACAACAAATAGGTTAAAAGTTAAAAGTTAAAGATTAAAAGTTAAAGGTTGATTGATTACTGATCACTGAATTAATGTCCTAAGCTCAGCAGTTATATTCTTGACAGTAAAAAAAAATTCTTATATAATGGACTTTGTGGAGGCTAAAGGCTTCTTAGAGTGTCTTAGAAAGTAGATTGGAAGATGGTGAGATAAATGGAAACAACATATTTAACTACTCCTCCAGAAATGGAAAGGTTGCTAAAAAAATATGGAGGAGGAACCATTCCTCCATTATTTGGCACACAGGAAGATGAGGGGTTACTTGGCAATAAAGGTGAAGAAATTTTAAATATCTATCTTATGGGTTTTTCAAAAACTTATAATATGCCTTTATATTTAACTCCTATCTCAGAAACTCATAATATAAATTTAAAAAGCTCCATTGATGATGAAATTCTATCTTATGAGAGTTTACGTGAAATGCTTCTTTCATGTGAAAATCTTCACTCATCAACAGAAAAAGAGGATAATCTTAATAGCTACGAAATCTGTAAAAACTGTATTGAAAAAAATATACTTGCTTTAAAAAATAAGAAGGCTATGTCTTATATATGTTGGACAGGGATGATCTGCTTTGTCGCCCCAGTTTTTGTTTCTGGAAAATTATCAGCTATACTATCAACTAATTGCCGAAAACCAAAAGAGGGTGCTATCTGGCCAATAAATTTGATTGAACGTGATTGTTGTCTATTGCCAATAAATGAGAATAATATCCATGATGGTTTACGAAAGTGGAATGAGAACTCCAGTCTTGTTACAGACAAAATTGATATTTGGAGCGAAAGCAGACGAAGAATTCGTGAATGTGAGGAATTTTTAAATCTTAAACCTAATGAAATACTAAATGTTATAGTTGATAGATTTAATAATAACGAGATTAATGAGGTAACACCAACAGAAGTAGAGACTATTTTAGAGCATTTAACACAGGCTAGTGAATATCTCTCCGATCTACTTAATAAGAACTATCGTTTGGAAAAGGAATCAATTATTGGATGGATACGGGCAGAAATGGGTAGTGCATTATCGTCAATTGACGGATTTTGGGATAAAATTCAATGGTGTTTAGAAAATTTGATAAGGCTTATTGGAATGGACTATGTTTTATTGCTTTCTTATGATAAGACGAATATCCCTAATCTTCAACTATTATGTCAACATGGCTTACACGAAGAATCCATTATAGCTATGCAATATGATTATGCAACAAGTCAACTTGACGATTTTATTGATAAGATAAAAGTTAATGAGCAAATACAAGAAATAGACCTCCATAAATACCGAGATGTGCCAATACTTAATATTTTATATAGCCTCTATGGAAAAGGTGCTGATTACCCTGTCCTTACAGTGTCATCAAATAGATATAACGGCAGATTTATATTTATGATATTAGGAAAGAGAAATCCATTATCAAAACGTAGGGCGATAACCAAAATGAGTTCTGAGAAGATAATCGCACAAAATTTTATACAAACAGAAAATTGGCTGATAGACGATGATAAAGAATATCTAACAACTATTATTAGAGAGATCGGTATAATTGTCCATGTATTTTTCTCTATGAAGAAGATCCAATCTGCTAAAGAAGAACAGACAAATCTAATAGAATCCGTAGCACATGACTTAAAAACTCCTATAAATAATATAATGTTAGCTGCTGATAATCTTAGAAATGCCCGTATGTCTCCTGAAAGGGCTTCCAGAACCATTGCTGGTGTTGTTACACAGTTGGAACGGTTAAATCTGTTTGCCCAAAAAGCTTGGATGCTTGAACAGATCAGACAAAATGAGCTATCTTATAATGATGAGGAAAGCGTAAATATATATAAAATACTATCAGAATGTCGCGATATGATATCCGATCTTGCTGCTGAAAAATCTATAGAGATAAGAATTGACCCTGAAATTGAAAATTGGCAGGATGTGCATATTGACGCTGAAAAATTCGCTATCGTTGTTATGAATCTAATACATAATGGCATAAAATATTCATTTCCTGAGACTCATATTGAAATAAGTGGTTGGCAAGATACTATAAATTCTGGAGTTGTGTTAAACTTTTCAAATGAAGGTATTCCGATTAATGAAGCTGAAAAAGATCGCATATTTGAACGACATTACAGGTCTAAAGAAGCGATAAGGACAGACCCTACTGGAAGTGGGATTGGTTTGGTCTTGGTAAAGGATTTTGTGGATCATTACAAAGGGCGTATTGACGTCAGAAGCACAGAGATCAGATTCGGCAGATATTTGAATATTTTCTCTATTTATTTGCCGGGGAGATAGTGCAGATGAGCAAAAAAAGAATCCTATTCATTGAGGACGAGAAATTTACACTTGAGCAACTTCAAATAGCTCTTGAAGATTATGATTATGAAATTGTCCCTGCATCTTCCGCAACAGAGGGTATGAATTTAGTTAGCAAATTGAACTTTGATGCTGTTTTGCTTGATATTATGATGCCCCCTCCTGAAGATATTGATCCTGAAATAGTGGGAAATGGCAGGACTACCGGAGTAGAGATATGCAGAAGGATAAGGCATTTAAAGCCTGAACTACCGATAGTTGTTCTTTCCGTTGTGCGTGACCCCGGTATATTGAGAAGGATAAATGAAGCAGGAGCAGACGAGATAATTAATAAACCTGCTTTACCAAGCAAAATTAATGATACATTAAGCAGAATTTTGCATAATTCTACATCTTGAAAGAAGGTATAACCCATGACGGAAGACAGCTCTCGCAAGATAGTGGTCAACGCATTGAAAGGGTTTCATACAAGCAAAGACCCTGATGAACGTTTAAGTTATCTTTGGAATATAAGCCAGCTTATAGAAGATACTACTGATGAAGAACTCTATGAACTTGCTTCCGCAGTTGCAGTTGAAGAAGACCCAAGATTACGTGGGGAAATATGCTATGCCATATCGCGCTCGCGACGTCCTGCACTTATAAATTTTGTTAAAAATATGGCTCAAGATGAAAATCACTATGTCCGTATGGAAGCATTAAATGCCATAGGCGAAATAAGCGGTTCAGTTGATGCTACTATGACGATCATAGAACCATTATTAGATTCTGTTAATGAAATAAAATCTGCTATAACAAATATTCAAAAAGAAATTGCCAATATCCGAAAAGGGTCAATTAGGGCTAACAACTCTGAACATAGATTTACTCCATCTGATGGAATTGTTATGGATGATCGTCTTAAAAGCTGGGAAACATATCTCCGTAACGAAAAAGAATTGCTAAGAGATCATAAAGGAGAGTTCGTTGCCATTTATAAAGGCAAAATTATTGGGATCAGCCCTAATGAAGTGGAATTAGCGAAGATGATTCGCGATATGTTTGGAGAAGTTGAGGCATTTATCTACAAGATTGAAGAAGAAAATGACGAGATAATTGAAATTCCACCATATATCGGAAATATCGTAGAACTTTAATATTGGATTGATCCGTTAACCTTCAACCTTCAACCCTTAACTTTGAACCTTTAACCTTTAACTTTTAACTTTCAACCTTGTTTGAACTACATATAAATCATAAACCTTATGAAAAAAAAGCTGGCGTAGCATGTTTTGCCCCTTATGTCAGTATCCTTATATCGCCTCTATCTGGGCATAATAAAGAGGAGATCATATTTGATGCCCGTATAGATACAGGAGCAGATATAACTTGCATACCAAGATCGTTTGCAAGCAAGTTAGGTCCTTTGATATTAGGCAATCCTATAACAGTCAGAGGACATGATGGGAACGTGCATAAGGTCTGGACTTATAGAATTGCAGTAACATTGTTAGGATACCCAGATAATCAAAAACTGAAATCCTATCGTCCAGAAAGAGGCGTTTTATTGACAGATTCCAATATTGGTCTAATTGGAATGGATATAATAAGCCATTGCAAAAGGATCATATTTGACAGCACATTGAAAGAATTTTTTATAGAGTGCTGACATAAAATACTATCATTACAGAATTTTTCTCAGTGTTTTTCTGTGTAATTCAGTGGCTAATTATTGCCAGCCCAGCTTAATTTATACAATTCGTCCAAGTTTTTTCTGAGTTTGTTTAATTGATCAATTTCCACATCTTTATCTGCTAATATATCAAAGTAAATATCCGCCATCATAGAGCATATACGATCGTGAAGTGGGAAAAACTCTCTGTCAAGAAAACATGTATATTCCACCAAGTCATAAGGACCACAGGCAACAAATCTCTCCCCATAAGGACGTTCACATGCGACAGATTTTAGATTTAATATGGCGGAAAAGATGTCTTCCTTAGTAAGTGACTTGGCAAAAACCGTTGTCCAATACCAACCAAAAAGGTCTTTTCCGATCTTATAGTTGTAATGTGTATCGGAGTTTCCAAGTATTGGTATTTTATGTCCATTAGCGACCTCTTGATAATATCTCACCATAGCAAGCATATTTGACTCATATTGAAACTGCCAATGTCCACCAATAACTTCAACTCCATCTATTTCCTTATCTTTTAATAGTTGATCAAAAAGTGGGAGATGATGATCATATCTATTTCCAGAGACCCAATAAGGATGGGCAAGAAACGCATAACCATTAAATTCGTGGATTTTATCAATAGTCCATTTTGCAGGGGCATATTGATCTTTTGTTAGATTTTCAACCATAATGGCATCTTTAAGGCGATTATCAACGGTTTCTCTCAATTGTTTTTTATAAGACTCCTCATCACCTCTCGCCTCAACGACGCTTGCATTTGCACAGACAGATACGATATGAGCGGTCCCAAAATCTATCTCCTCACCAGGGAATAGCAAAAGATCAAGGTTTATCTTTTTCGCCATCTCTATCGCTTCCAAAGATGGAAAATACTTCCTGTGGTCTGTTATCGCAGCGAAATCATATCCAAGTTTTTTTGCCATTATCGCCATAAAAATTGGAGACATACTGCCATCGGAGTAATATGTATGTATATGAAGGTCACCGCGATAAGGTTTAAGGTCAGCAAGCTCTTGCGATACAACGTAAATTTGCTCTGTGGTCAGATGAGAGTTATCATCTCTCGTTACAATAATAGTATGTTCTCCCTTTGTTCTGAATTTATGGTTAAAACTTATTGTTCCGCCTTTTGATAGCTCAGAGTCCTCAAATTTTGGTTTTATGGATAATGAGTTGACCTTATATTGTGTGCTATCATAATGATTGCACATCGCTTGAACGCGGACATTGTATTCTTTCTCTGGAATTATAGTCCTATCGTGGACACCAGAAATAGATATTTGCACATCCTTATCTATCGGGACAACTTTTGGAAAAATAGCATAATGTTCGTTCATATCATCTCCTCTTGTTTTAATCCCATCTAATTACAATTTCATCGGGATCATCGTTTATGACTATCTCAAAGTTCGCGTCAACTTCAATTTTGAATATGTTATCCTCTCTTGATCGCCTTGATGAGGAATCCCATTTCCAAGCCAATTCGTGGTATCCACTATCAACTGATGAGATAACTATAACACATTCGTTTTCAACATAACGGTATGAACCGTCATCCCATTTTATCTTTATAGTTTCACCTGTTCGGTTGACTATTCTGACATTATAAACATCAGGTATTGTTATTGTCGCAGTGCATCCAATTATGAAAAAAGCCAATATTGTCGGAATCACTATAACTGCAAGCTTTTTCACTTTTAATCACTCCTCATATTATATTTTTATACAAGATTAAGTTGTCTAATCCTTTGACGTAAAGAAAGCGTAATTGGTTGACTTAAATTTATTTATAACAACTCTATTTTTTCCAATTTAACATATTTTAAGGTTAAAGGTTAAAAGTTAAAGGTTAACTGATCACTGATCAAAGCGATCTTGTAATCTCAAATCTCTTATGGTAAGATTAATTATTAATTGCCACATTTTTATAGGTTACTGAGTAACAATGTGAGGGAGAAAATGAAGATAAAAAAGATAGAGTGTGTTCAATTGCAAGTTCCGCCTTTTATTACACCGAAATCACAAAAACGCAGAGATGCTTGGGTTGTTGATGCAGAAGTAGCTAATCCTATGTCCAGATACCCAAAATATAAGCGACATCGTTCAAGCTGGCTTCCAAAATGGGGTGGAGTTTGGGTCAAGGTTACCGCAGAAGATGGAACTTGGGGGCTTGGCACTACATCAGCAGCACCTCCAGTAGAAGCCATAATCAACACACATTTTGCACCAATGCTTGAGGGAGAAGACTGCTTTGCCAGAGAAAAAATTTGGGATATGATGTTCCGTATGTCTAAACCTTATGGCACTTTGGGGTTATCATGTCTTGCTATGAGCGGTATTGACCTTGCACTTTGGGATTTAGCAGGCAGGTTCTTCAAAAAACCTGTCTATAGCCTTTTAGGTGGAAAGGTCAGGGACAAAGTCCAAGCGTATGCCACAGGAAACGATGTTGATTGGTATGTTGAGCTGGGATTTAAGGCAGTTAAACTCGCATGTCCTTATGGTCCCGCTGATGGTTTATGGGGACTTGATGAGAACGAAAAGTTTGTCGCAAAAGCGAGAGAAACTGTTGGCGATAATATTGAAATTATGTTAGATTGCTACATGGCTTTTGACGTAGAATATACTATAAGGCTTGCTGAACGGTTAAAACCTTACAAACTGAAATGGATAGAAGAGTGCCTGATCCCTGAGGATATTGACGGTTGGGTTACAATTAGAAATGCAGTGAATTGGGTCGCTTTGGCAACAGGAGAGCATAATTACACTCGTTATCCATTTATGCAATATATAAACAGAAGATGCCTTGACATCCTTCAACCAGATATAAATTGGGTTGGCGGATTAAGCGAATGTGTAAAAATCGCCAACATGGCTGAACCTGCAAGTATGGCTACAATACTTCATGGTGGAGCAAATCAGGCTTATGGACAGCATTTCAGTTGTGCGATAACGAATGTGCCGATGATAGAATTCTTTGTCGGTTCGCCACCGGGAATTCAATTAGAGGAAACAATAAGCATCCCCGGTGCAGTAGTGCCAAAAGATGGATATTTAACCCCAAGTGATGCGCCAGGGTTTGGATATGAAATAAAAGATGAATGGATTATCAGTCATAAAAATTAATGATTTGTCATGCTGAATAATAATTTGTCATGCTGAACTAAGTGAAGCATCCCAATAGATTCTTCGCTTCGCTAGATTCTTCGCTTCGCTCAGAATGACAAAATTAAATTTGGCATAATGAATAAAACATATCATACAAGGGAGATTTAGAGGAATTTCCTTATATAATCCAAATGGATAGCAAATTGTCCAAACTAATATTCTAATATCAGTTTTCTTTATTGAAATATTCGGGCAGATGGATTTTGACCTGCTCTATGAGTTCCTCTTCGGATATAGCTGTTATTCTGCCGTGGACATCATATTGATCTCTGACCCAACGGGCAATTTTGACAACAGCGGTCTTGCTTGCCTTGCTTTCGCCTTTCAATCCCAAAAACTCATTGACCCATAAAGCGACACCATCAACGCCTGATTTATCTGTTATCATAACCTTAGGTGGTCGGTTGAGAAGTTTTCCCGTGTCAAATATGTTATATATACGTTCGTCCTTAGAAAGTCCGTCTGCATGGATACCAGCTCTCGTTACGTTGAAGTTTCTACCTACAAATGGATAAAATGCTGGTATTTCTGCTCCGATATTTTCCATATAATACTCTGCTATTTCTGTAATAACTCTGGTATCAATACCGTTATTTGTGCCTTTTAGACCGATATACTCAATGATTGCACCTTCAAGCGGAGGATTGCCTGTCCTCTCACCGAAACCAAATAATGTCGTGTTTATTGCATTGCATCCGTAAAGCCATGTTGTAGCAGCGTTTACATGGACTTTATGAAAATCGTTATGACCATGCCATTCTAACCTATCATTAGGGACTCCACAATCATGGATCATTTTATAGATCAACTTAGGAATGCTTCTTGGAAGTGCAACTCCGGGATATGTTACACCTAAACCCAAAGTATCGCAAATTCTCACTTTCACTTTAAGCTCTTCGGGAACTTGTGTTGAGATTTCCATTAATTTCTGCACGAATGGGACAACAAAACCATCAATATCTGCCCTTGTAATATCTTCAAGATGACAGCGAGGTCTAACTCCCTCTGATATTGCTACCTCAACCATATTGATATATTCATCCATTATCTTTCGTCTGTCGCTTCTTAATTTATAAAATATATGATAATCAGAACACGAGGTCAGCATGCCTGTTTCTTTAAGCCCCATATCTTTGACGAGTTTAAACTCACCTTTATTTGGTCTAATCCAGCCAGTAATAAGCGGATATTTATGACCGAGTTCTAGGCATTTTTCAACTGCTTCTCTATCTTTAACGTTATATAAAAAGAATTCGCTCCATCTTATAACACCATTAGGTCCGCCGAGTTTCGCTATAAGATCAAACAATTTGACGGTTTGTTCAACTGTGTATGGCGGTCTTGCTTGTTGACCATCTCTAAAGGTTGTATCTGTTATGAAAATATCGCGATTTACGACCTCTCTGGGATCAAACTCTACGATCTTTCCATCAATCTCTTCATATATTTTGCCGTCAAACTTTATAGCTGGAATACTATCAAAGCTAAATATGTCTTCGTATAGGTTTGGATATTCTGTCTCTATTAACTCTTTTTTCCTCACTTATTAAACCCCCATTACTAAAAATATTGAACTTTTGAGAAACCATAAACAATATTATTTTTTCATTTTTCAGATTAACCTGTAAAATGATCTTCTGATTTTTTCAGATGTAAAATATAGCATATTACTTAAAAAAGGTCAACAAAATTATGCAGAGTGCCTAAAATTCTGAATCATGCTCAATCTCGCGGCATTCATCAATGATCTTTAAAGCATTTTCAATCTGATCTTTATTGCCTTCAAGCAAAAGCCAAACAGCACCTTCTGCTCCTGCAATTCCTCCGCTTGATATTAGATATGAATTGACCCCTGTAAGAATTTTAAGTGCCTCAATTTCAGTGATTATTATCCCTGTTACTGGGATTAATGACGGTGCACTGCCGATGAATTCGTCATCTTCTCTGGTCTTCATACTCAGTTCGTTTATATCGCCATAGACGCATTTTTCAAGTCCTACTGGTATTATCAGATGTATTTTTCTTGAAACTATTGTCGCCAAAGTGCTTATCGTTCCACCAGTTGGATGCCCAACCAATATGCCACAAACCTTTTGCTGATAATTTATCGCATTAGCCCCTTTGATAAAAACGTCCCCTTTTTTCATATCAGCGACAGATTCAACAACAGAGACACCCTGAACTAACTGACCGTTTTTCAAAACGATGTCTGGGATCGGTCTGCCACTAAGATCGGATTTGCTATTAGAGACAACAGTTCCAGCAGGCATCGGCGGAGAACTTAATCTAACTTTTGCCCCTTTGGCTGGGAGAATTCGCCCTGCAATATATCCTGCCCTGTCAATTTTTTCGCCTAATATCTCTTCAACTACCCTGCCATTTGTTGTGCCTCTGCCGATAGCTATCATACCATCAGCGAAAGCTTTTTTTACAATTTCCATATTTGCGACGCCTTTGGCGATTAACCTTTTTGATTCTGCAACTGTTAGAACGACATGAGTTTTCATATTTAGCTTCCTTTCTTTGCTAACCGCTATTTCTGACAGTATATATTTGTCATTTTTATATATAATATTCTTGTCTAATCAATGATAATTTACAGTTTATTGTCCTATATGTCAAATGGAATTTTCAGATGGATTACCGAATAGATCAGACTGAATCATATCCTGCATCCTGAGAGCATTTTCAGCAGCATGTCCAGCATGACAATTATTGAAAAAAAGATAGAGTTCATCGGTTGATTCGGAAAGATGCTTGATCTTGGGAAGCCAATCTTTTAATTCTTGATCAGAATAGAGGTAATTATATCTCTGAGCGGAATCTCCACTCCACCATGACTCTTTGTTTCTTCCGTGGAAGCGGACATATCCTAATCTGTTAGTTGCCACTGCTATTGGAGGCAAGAGTCCCGGAAGTTCGGGTTCATCAACGGAGCAAAAAGACATATCTATTTGTCTTAAAAAATCAAAGGTTGGTTCTTTCAGCCATGATGCGTGTCGGAATTCAGCAATCAGTGGAAATTCTGACATAATCTCTTTGCACTTGATGAGGTAGGCTCTATTTTCTTGTGTGTTCCTAAACGTTCCGGGGAATTGTAATAAAACGCCTTTAAGTCTATTAGCATCAACTAATGGACGAATAGCATTCTCAAATTGATCAAAGATGGATTGATTATCTGTCCTTTCGTGGGTCATTCCGCTGTTAGCTTTTACGGTAAAATTAAAGTCCGATGGGGTTCTTTCAATCATACTTTCAAATAAGGAGGGTTTTGGAATAGAATAATATGTTGAGTTGATCTCAACAACCTTAAAATGCTGAGCATAAAAGTTTAGCATTTCTCCGCTTTTAATCTTTTCTGGATAAAAGTTCCCGATCCAATCTTTGAAGCTATATCCTGATGTCCCTATATATATGATACCCATTTCTTTTGCCTTAGTTATATTGACAAAATCTCTGCTAATCGGCAAAGTCTTGTGTCAATTTCTTTTTTGTTAGACCAAATCATTTCCAATTTTGTTGTGACCACTTCTCCGTTTATCTCGCCTATCATAACATTAGATACACCATCTATCAGAAATTCAACTGCGGACAACCCAAGTTTACTAGCCAATATGCGATCACGGGCAGTAGGTGAGCCTCCGCGTTGAATATGTCCAAGTATTGTGACGCGATAATCAAACCCTGTTCTATCTTTAACTTTTTGAGCAATTTCATAAGAATTGCCTGTTTCGTCACCTTCCGCAACGATGACTATTGAGCTATGTTTGCCCCTTTTTCGTCCTTTTACAAGCGTATCACATAATTTATCAACATCTGTTATTGTCTCTGGCACTAAGATAGCTTCTGCCCCGCCTGCGACGCCGACATCTAATGCGATAAAACCTGAGTTACGCCCCATCACCTCAACAAAAAATATCCTATCATGTGACGCAGCTGTGTCTCTAATTCTATCAACAGCATCAAGAGCTATATTAATTGCAGTATCATATCCGATCGTATAATCAGTGCCGTATATGTCATTATCAATAGTTCCAGGGATTCCGATTATCGGCACTCCATATTCTCTATTAAGATCGCTTGCCCCACGATAGGTCCCATCACCGCCTATCGTAATAAGTGCGTCAATTTCCCATTTTTTTATGTTTTCATAAGCTTTTGCTCTGCCTTCTTGAGTTTTAAACTCTTCCGATCTCGCTGTTTTGAGGATTGTTCCTCCTCTCTGAATTATGTTAGACACAGAGCCAACGTCCATTTCAATCATATCGCCGTTTATCAGACCAGCATATCCTCTTATTATTCCAGTGACTTTAACCCCATGATAAATCGCAGTCCGCACTATTGCTCTTATGCAAGCGTTCATTCCGGGCGAGTCTCCACCACTTGTTAAAATGCCTATTCTATTAATTTTTGCCATGAATCACCTCTAACCTTTAACTTTCAACCTTTAACCTTCAACCTTTAACCTTTAACCTTTAACCCTTTTATATCTCCCTAAATAACCCTATAACTTTCCCAAGTATAGTGACATCTTTAACAATTATCGGATTCATATTGGGATTTTCTGGTTGAAGCCTAACACAATTGGTTTCTTTATAGAATCTCTTAACGGTTGCCTCATCTCCGATTAATGCTACAACAATATCGCCTTGCTCTGCGGTATTTTGCTGTTTCACTATGACATAATCGCCTTCCATAATACCTGCATTGATCATACTATCTCCCTTGATCCTCAGTGCAAATGGCTTTTCCGTTCTGACCATATCGCTTGATATTGTTATAACTCTCTCCACATTTTCAGTTGCCAAAAGCGGTTCACCAGCGGCAACTTTCCCAAGAACAGGTATATTTATAATAGGCTCTGGAATGTCACGGTGAATGAAATCTAAAAGTTCAATAGCTCTCGGCTTTGTTGGATTTCGTTTAATGTAACCTTTCTTTTCTATGGCTAATAGATGATCATAGGCGCCTTTTGATGACATTTTGAAATGCTTCGCGATATCACGAACCGCGGGAGGATAGCCTGTATCCTTGACATAATTGACGATGAAGTCTAATATTTCTTGTTGTTTGATAGTTAATTTTTTTCGCATTTTACAGCCTCTACTTTCATAAAATTATAGCTTGTAATTATAATATACTGCACATATGTTAAGTTGTCAAGAGAAAAGCAGTATTTATTTGCTTTCTATTTTTAGACTTCGTTTTATGGACTTCCCTGTTGTTGGAATTACCAAATAACCGTTTTGGCTTCCATCTCTAATCTTTTCAAAAGACCATCCTTTTTCGTCAGGTTCAAGGATCACCCTGTAACCTTTTGGAAACCATTCAGCAGGGACATAGATCATATTTGGTGCGGAGATATTCGGGTCCTCATTCCATACACAGCTAAAACTACGATTGGATAGATCGGATTTGTATTCAAGCAAATTACCAGATATAGCTGATGGATAAGGACGAGAAAGGACAGGAAAATATTCAGCACCATCAATTTCTCTAACTCCACTATAAGACCAATATGTGTCGCTAAAAAGGTTTTTCTCAATTTCACTTACAACTTTCTGAGCGGGAAGCAATGTATTCGCTTGACCATAATAAGCTCCCCACTCGCCAACAAGCGTCGGCATATTCAATCGGTTAGCGGTCTCTGCGTGTCTTGTGAATATAAGCTCAATTCTACCAGAATTTGCTTTGGCTACATCTTTTGTATCGGTGACTATGTCATAAGCATGAGGTGCAAAAGCTTGATTTGGGTCTCTATTGCCATTTGAATCTACAATAGGGACAATTCCGCTCGGCGTGCCAGAGTTGCAAAGACCGTGTGTCTCTAAAAAGATGATATGGTTTTGATCAACTTCTCGGATAGCTTTTGCCACGCGATTATAGAATTCTGCAAGTATTGTTCTTTCAAACTCCATAGAAACTTCCGTTCCGCCATCAGTGAAAGCTTTGTATAATTCTATATCATCTGCATATTTTGAAAGTTCGCCCGACATCATTAATTTTTGCATAGTATCAAAGGTTGAGGAATCATTGCCGTATTTTTTGGCTATAATATCAGATACCGTTTTAAGCTTTAAGAATATAGTTTCCTGTATGTTTGATCCGGGAAAAGGTTCATTAAATAGATCGTATCCGATCACAGCAGGTTCGTTAGCATAACGTTTAGCGACATATTGCCATGCCTTTGCGAAATGATCCTGAACTCCGATACCATCTACCACAGGTTTATTAGCCCAGAAATTGTCAAAAGCAGAATGAACAGCAGGACTTGTAAAATATGCCATACTCCAAACAGAGTTGTCGTAAACATGAGGTTTCCCATTATCAAGAACCGCCCAAGATGGGGCGCCATCTCCGCCAAACTTTGCACTATACAAATCTTGGTGCATATCTAATATAACATATATGCCATTTTCTTTCGCCCACTGAATACGTTTATCAACACCAGCGAGATATTGATCATTATATACTCCGGGTTTTGGCTCTACGCCGTCCCATATTATAATAAGCCGTATGCAGTTAAATCCCCAATCACGCATCTTGACAAATTCTTCTTCTTTGTGCCAGCTTAGATAATTATGTTCTTTGGATTTATCCTCTATGTTTACGCCATGGAGAATGATCTCCCGTCCTTCTGCATCTATAAATTTTTTATCTTTAACACTGACAAATTTGCATTGAGCGATTGTAAAATGCCCTGCATATATGAATATTGCCATAGTTATAAGTATCAAATACCTCATTTTCTTTTCCCTCATCCATACATTTCGTTTATTAACTCACGGGCTATCTGTGTCCAGATGTCAAACCGTTCGGGATGGAATTCGCACGTATGAGTATCTTTAAGTATCATTTCAAGAACACAATTATTAGCTTTAGCAACTTCTAATGTGTGCCTGATATAATCTCTTATAAAATTGGTATCAAACTGACCGACAAGATGTGATGGTTGCGGTTTCCATGAGAATATATATTTATCTTTTAACTTTTCAGCACATATATCAACATCAGCAGATGGAGCTATTGAGATTCGCCTTATGTTTGGGATTTCAAAAACGTAATCCAGTTTTTTCGTCAGGTCTTCACAACAGCCATATCCGTTTAGTCCAAAAGGTTCAAGAAGTCTTTTCTCATAGGATAGAATAAACTCCTCGTGCATCTCTGGTGAGACCTGAGCCATCTCTTGAGCCTCCGCACTGCCCCACATATCGCACAAACGGACTCTGTTCGGGTTAAATCCTGATTTTGGTAATTCGTCAGTATAACCGTTTCCGCCTGAGTTTTGATAAGTGCCATCGTTATTTAGACTTAATAGATTTAAATCAACATATTGTTTGATTATTTTTTTATGTGCTTCCTCAAAGAATGACATCGCATCATGCAACATCTCTGGATTCTCATACATGTCTAACATAACTTCTTCAAGACCTCTCAAAGCTGTATATTGATTCATTATATGAAACGATATGTGAGCGATACCCTTTTGTTTGACGTCCAGAATATCTCCAAATAGGTCTTGATATTGTGCTAAGACATTCTTTGATGCTTCCTCATTATAGGTTATCTCTGGAACTGTCAGTTTTTTTAGATCAGCAGGTTCTTTTATGACAGGATCAAAGTGCCAAGCGCCTCTTGCTTCTGTGCTTGGAATGTGCTTCGGAGAAAGTCCCCAACCTGTGCTTCCGATGACTTTTGATACGATCCATTCTTTTTCTATAACGGTGTCATCTTGAAAATGTTCATAATAATATATTCTGCTTCTTAGATTCCATTCTATATTTCTTGCTCCGCCATCTGTGCATTTTAAGACAGTATGTGGCAATAATTCTCCCCATGAGCCTTCTGGAAATATAAGAATTAATGGTCTAAATGGTTGAAGGCTATTGTGCTTTTTCCAAGCGTCTTTGCGTTCTGCCATGATCGGCATATCTGCGATCTCTGCCACTCGTTTTGCCAAATCACGGATTATAGTTCTGTCTTCCTGTGAAAACATAGATTTATCCTCTCTTAAATATACTATTTCCAAGCTAATAAAAAATAAAAGAATTTCATTGATATAAAAAGAATAACATTATGAATAGAAAAAATCAACAAAAATATTCTTACAGAAAATATTGGTAAGTTTAGGCAGGAATTAAAGAAGTGGTGCCGGAGGCGAGACTTGAACTCACATAGACAAAACGTCCGCTAGCTCCTCAAGCTAGTGTGTCTACCTATTCCACCACCCCGGCGTTATATTTAGTATTATACAAGAGAATTCCATCAATGTCAAGCCTAAACTATTTTCCTCAGTCCAATTCAAATTTTAGGTAAAAGGTTATCAGCCACAGAAACACAAGAAAAAGTGACCAGTAATCAGTGATCTGTAATTGGCAGTGATTTATTCTTGTTAAGTCTGGTAATTCTGAGATGCTATCCGAAACCAGTATTTATCAAAGTTTGAATTAAATGTTTATATGAAAATGCTCATTA
>DTPJ01000757.1 GCA_011334435.1 Candidatus Poribacteria bacterium
AATAATATTGTTTTGGCGATATTTCAATGATCTTATACCATTGTTCAAGGGCTTTATCCTTTTCCCCTTTTTCTGCATACAACTTGCCCATCTCTTCATATATTTCTATATCTTTTGGATTGGATCTTAAAAGTTTTTGATATAAATCCATAGCGGAATCATATTTGCCCTGCTTTCTGTATATAAGAGCCATCTGATTAAGCATATATGTATTATCGGGATTTTCAGAAAGATTTATAGCTATCTTCTCTTCTGCTTCTTTAAACATACTCTCTGCAATATAAAGGTAGATTAAACGGTTAAAGACAATTGATCTGAGAGTAGATTTTGGAAACTGTTCAAGAAATCCTTCATATTCTTTGATCGCTTTTTTGTTTTCGCCTTTTGAATAATAGTAGCTTGCGAGGCGATATATCGCCATTGCCGATGATTCCGTCCCCGGATATTGTTTATTTATCTGATTTGACATAGCAATAAGGTCGTCAAACTGGTATCTTTGCATATATACATTCATCAGAAGCGACACAGCATTTGCTGCGTTTGGACTATTTGGATCAGCAGATATTATTTTAAGATAGCATTTTATAGCAGAATCATCATCACCAAGCTGTAAATAACACGCTGCCATTTGTATCAATATCTCATCTTTTAACCCTGTATTTGGTGAGTCTTTGAGCAATTTTTCATACATACTCAAAGCCTCGCTGTAATTCCCTTGCATTTGCAGACTTTCTGCATCAGTGAAAACTTGCATATCCTTGCTGTTGATCTGTGCAGAAACTGACATTACGAATATGATATTAATTAAAATGAAACATAAAAATAATCTGTGCATTAATCTATCCTTTGTGCTTCTATTGTGATCGTCTTTTTGGAAGAAACGACGTTGAAAAACGCTAATTTCTGTTCATCGTCCCAAACGAAATTCACATCTTGACCATCAGCGAATATGTGAGACAGCTTCCCAGTTGGAAAATAAAGCGTGACGTTAACTTGAACGTTTTGATAAACTGATATTTCAGCTTTAAGTATAGATTTATCCTCGTCCCAAGCCTGATCAACTATACCATCAGACCCCATAGCAAATAACAAGATCGGCGTTTGCTCACAACTTTTTATAAAAAATATCCTTACACCATATTTAGGGACAAAAATTCTTGAAATTATCGGCGTTCCATATATCAAACTTAATGACAAATCTGTTTGAAGATCATTACATAGCTTTTGTGCCAATGGTTCATAGATAATATAATGTTTTTTATTGTCCAGATCAAGCTTCTGCGTGTCCTCTATTTCAATTTCAGTATAGCTATCTTCATCAGATAGGTTGACACAAGTAAATAATAATGATCCGTCTTTGTGTATATTGACGTAAATGTCGGGAGATTTGCTTACTGCTAATGGATCGTCTATAAATCCCGGATACCATTTAGCATTGTTTATTCCAAAAAACCTCAATATGTCCCAATATTGAGTAATTAAATTGACTTCCTCTAAATTTGTGTTAGAAAATATCAAAGATGACATAAGTAGAATAGAGTTAGCGATAACTTGTTGATCAATCTCATCAACCTTCATTAAGCTATTACAACCAAGCCTAAAAGAGTTATGAAACAATCTTTTTTCTAACGAATTGGAAGCAATGATACCTTCTGAATTTCCCGAACATCTGACATCTATCCACGAACAGATCATTGATAAAGGCATTATGCCAGTATTCGCCATTACAATTGAATCTTGCGATTTTGACTTTGCCTTCAAGTAGGCATGTTTTATCATCTCTCTGACCCAAATAAATGTTGGTCTTATATATTTTCTTTGACAGCCATGCAAGGGATTTCTGCATAAAAGTTTATCGTAATAGATGTCTAAAAAGATACCATCAAAATTATTTTCATCAATTATTTTATCAACATGGGACTTCCAGTATTCTCTCCATCCTTCTGCACCCGGACAAGCAAAAACATTAGAATTATTATCAAATGACTCTATATGCCATTCAATAGCATGTTCGTCAAATATATCATAATCTTGGTCTATCTCCATCATATTTATATAAGGAATTACTTTAATATTGTGTTTATGGGCAATAGAGACAATATTATCTGTTTTTGCTTTTTCGTGAGGGAAAGTCTTTCCAAAATACTTTATGGGAAGGATCATCAGATCAAATCCGTTATTTTTAGCCTCTTTTATTTGATCTTCAGACGGATAATAGGTTTCCGATTTCCAGACACGCATATTAGAGAAAAATGGATTATAAATCTTAGGAGGAGTTATAGAAAGGGCAAAATATGCGGTATGTTCCCAGCCAGAATTCACCTGTGTAGTTTTGCCATTAATCGCCATTATCTCATAAGAAACTCCGTCTGATTTTGCGGATGCGGAGATGTTCATACCTATTTCTGGGGCATTTTCGTCTAATTTTCCAGATATTAGATTAGCCCCATATCTTTGATAACCGGCATCCCAAATAGATATTTCCATTCCGCTTTCGTCATTTCCAAACCAACACCACGGAATAAATTCTCCACTAAATAGCAAGCCATCTTCCTTAATCTCACCATATATATAGTTGATAGCCGTTTCGTTTTTGTTCTGATCGCTAAGATGGATAAAATACTTGCAAAGCGAAGAATTCAGTTTCCCTCTGGATATACAAAGCCATTTTATTTCGCAATCATCGGTAATTTTGCTATCAACGATGATAAAGATGTTTCCATCGTTTTCTATTTCATAAGTGACTCTATATCTGGCGGGGAAAGGCTTTCCTGTTGGACTGCGATAAATGCCGTGACTTCTTATATTCACTTCGTAAGGAGTCGCTGATAAGATTTCACATTCTGCCTCTTGTTCATATTTTGCAGAATACTCTTCATTTTCAGGGGATTCTGTGTTTGATATAAATATGTCTGGTATTTCTGATCCTGTTTTTTCTAAAAAATCCTTTCCTAAAACGCTAATACTTTTGATTAGCCCGGTTTTTTTTGAGAAACGGTATTTAAAAGTCTCGCCTTCAACGCATATCGTCTTTGGATCCTCAATGACATTCAGCATTCTTTGTCTTTTAATATTAGATTTAATGCTCATATTGTCCTCCTTGGATTATAGATCCGTTAATTTTGAAAGCGAGCCTGACAAATTTTTATAATATTTTAGCAAACTTTGGACAATTTTAAGTTGAAAATGTTACCAATTGTCCAAATTAAATTTTAATGACAATAGAAGATTTTAAAATCCCCCTTTATCTCCCTTTTTATTGAGTTTGAAAAATTAACCGAGTAATGAAATTAGCAATGTTTTTCTGGATTCCCGCTTGCGCGGGAATGACACTTTGTGTGTATTCGTCATTCCTGCGGAAGCAGGAATCCATTCTCGGCGATTACCCGATTAATTATTCAATATTCATTCTAAGGGGGAAAGTAAAAACTCCTTTTTCCAAATGAGGAATTCCTAAAAGTCTCCCTTTTAGAAAAGGGAAATTTAGAGGGATTTTAGGATAGTAAATTGTCCGAACTTCAAATATTAAAAGAGCCTTATAAGCAACTTTTGAAATTAGTTAAAAATTGCTTAATAAGACTCAATTATGATTTTTCACCATTTCATCGGCAGAACAACTTTTGACCTTTCTTTTGCTGATTTATATGTCGCTAAGACGATCTCAACAGCTTTTCGTCCTTCTCTTCCGTCAACAATACATTTTTTGCCTTCATTAATGCAATCAACGAAATGCTGTATTTCTGCGACGACAGCGTCAATACCTTTATTGGGAGGAATATTTTCAGTCCATTCCCTTTCGCCCATGAGCTTATGATAGACATTTCCCGTGTCCATATCAAGCCTCATAGAGCCTTTTGATCCGTCAATAATAGTTGCTCTACTTCCCCTTGATCCTAAGAAAGGTCCCCATCTTAAAACTCCAACTGCCTTTGATTTGTATCTGATAAGCGACAGAGTGTAATCTTCCCAATCGGGGTCATCAGAAAAACTGCCAACTTCCCCTGACACAGCGTCTGGTTCACCGCCAAACCAATTGATAAGGTCTGCTTTATGTATGCCATTTTCAAGCAATCCGCCCATTTTTCCAAACCATGAATCAGGCTTTTTTCTTGGACCTGAATAGGTTGAACAATAATCAGTCTCAATATACACAATATCACCGATTAGTCCATCATCAACCATCTTTTTTCCAAGCTCATGTAGCGGATAGAATCTCAGCACTTGACCAACCATAAGAAGCACACCAGCTTTATCTGTGGCGGAGATCATAGCGTCTGCATCGTCCAAAGTCGCGGATAGCGGTTTTTCACAGAATACGTGGATACCTCTTTGTGCAGCGTCAACAGTAACAGGTGTATGTTGCCATGGCGGAGTTGCAACAGTGATAGCATCTACTTCGTTAAACATTTCATTATAATCTGTAAAGTATTTGACGCCGAATTTTTCACCGACAGTTTTAGCTTGATCAGGTCTAACATCGGAAACAGCCACAAATTGACAATTTTTGACATTGCGAAGTGCATTGCAATGTGCCTGTCCCATTCCACCGACGCCGACTACACCAATCTTTAACATGACTTGTCCCTCCAAAAAATCAGGGACATAGTAAGCCATGTCCCCGACGTTTTTTAGCTTTTAACTACTTTGTGTAAATATCCTGTATCTGGTGCAGTAGTTTTATTGCTGCGTCCATTGGACGTTGGAAAGCGTTACGACCGACAATTGAGCCAAAAGAATTGCCAGCAGCGAGCTGTCTGACTTCTTCAAGGACTTCCTCATCGCTTTTTGCTTCCCCGCCTGAGTTGATCACTATACGTTTGCCATTAAACGCAGATTTGACGACAATTTTTGTCCTGTCTGCCAATGTGTCAATCGGCACGTCTTTGTAAGTGCCTCTCTTAATATGCTCAGGCAGACCTATAGTTGCCTTTGTTGGTTTGCATTTAATAATATGCGCCCCTAATTGAGCGGCGATATGGACAGCATAGCAAACGACGTCAACAGCAGTTTCAACGTCCTTTGATGGAAGTCCACTGCCTCTTGGATATGCCCATACGACAACGACAAGTCCCGCAGACCTTGCATCAGCAGCTAATTCACGGACTTGCTCATACATTGTCCCGCTATGGAGTGACCCCGGATAGATCGTAAATCCGACAGCGGCACAGCCAAGACGGACAGCATCATCAACCCATGATGTAACCGTTGGATTTGGATCGCTTTCATCTGGCATCATCAAGTCATGTGAGTTCACCTTCAATATTGTTGGCAACTCCGCTGCTGCGATAATGTCTGCTGCTGCTTCAATTTGACCCAAAGGCGCTGCATAACCATTACAACCAGCCTCTATAGCTAACTTTGCGTGATAAGCAGGATCATAACCAGCGGGATTTGGCTGAAAACTTCTACCAGGACCATGCTCAAACCCTTGATCAACTGGCAAAAGAACGAATTTTCCCGTTCCACCGATACGTCCATAATTGATGAATCGCAAAAGGTTATGCTTCTGCTGTGCTGTCATCGCTGGATACCAACTAAGAATTTCTGAAACACGATTACCCATTTTTTATCCTCCTTCTTTTGATTATATGGATTTACTGAAAAATAACCTCGCATTTCGGCAGTGAATTAAGGAAATACTTGCCATAATACTTTGTCTTTATGCGAGGATCAAGAATAACAACAATTCCAGTATCGTTTTTTGTTCGTATAAGTCTGCCAAATCCCTGTTTTAATCTTATTATGGCTTCAGGGAGATTATATTCCATAAAGGGATTTCCGCCCTTATTTTCAATGTCCTCTATACGAGCTTCTATAACTGGATGTGTTGGGACAGAAAATGGCAGTCTAACTACAATCACATTGCTTAACGCTTCTCCCTGAACATCTACACCTTCCCAAAAACTTGATGTCCCAAATAACACAGAATTTATATCTTTTTTAAATTCCTCTAACATTGTGTGCCTTGACATGCCTTCTCCTTGGACGAAGGCTTTTATGCCCTGTTCATTAAACCAAGAGATAAGAGATTTATATACATCATTCATCATTTTATAACTGGTAAAAAGCACAAACGCCTTTCCTTGTGTCAGACTGATATAATATTTTATCTTCTCAATTGCTGATGATACAAATGCTTCATTATCACTTGGATCGGGCATTTTCTTTGGAATATAGAGCTTAACTTGCTTAGCGTAATCAAAAGGCGAACCTAAAAGCAACTCTCTGCTATCTTTGATGCCAATTCTATTTTTAAGGTAATCAAAGCTGAGATTTGTTGAAAGTGTCGCACCAGTTAATATAACGCTATTCATCTTATCAAATAAATTTGGCGATAATTCCACAGACACATTTATTGGCGCTGCATTAAGAGTTACATTTGCTATCCTATCCCTGCTAAGCTCAACCCAATAGACATGATCATCTAATAATTGACTTAATATACAATCTATGTCTTCATTAGCTTTTCGGCATCTCTCTATAAAGGCGTTTATTTCTTTCTCTTCTTCTTCATTCTTTGCAGACGGAAGCAATCCTGTTAGTATTGACTCTATCTTTTTGAGTGGAACAGAAAGCGTATTTTCCTGAAAGTTCTTTTCATGTATCCTTTTTACTCCTGATGGCTCATCGCTTGACCATCCCTCTATTTTATCAAAGAATGTTGTTATTTCTTTTCTTACAGAATCAACCTCTCCTACCAAAGATGGAACACCTAAACGAATAAAAAGCCCGCCTTTTCTATCACGATTGCAGATAGAATCCATCAGATAAAGCATAGAATATTTGCTGATGGAGATACCTATATGTTCAGTAGCGGTATTTTCTATATTATGTGCCTCATCAATTACTAAGTATTTGTATTTTGGCAAAACAGAATATCCTGTTCCATTATCTTTCAATGACAGATCACTAAATAAGAGATGATGATTTACTACTAAAATATTTGCATTATAAATGTTATTTCTTGCCCTTTGATAGAAGCAGGATTTGCCATAAGGACATAAGTTCATGCCGAGGCACATGTCCCTTTCTGCACATACTCTGCTCCATACGGTTTGCATTGGTTGAGGTTCAAGATCGGCAAGACTGCCATCTTTTGTCTTCTCTGACCATTGCCTTATTCTCTCTAAATCTTCTACCTCATCTTTGGAGTCAAATAAACCTCGTTCGTAAGATAACAGATTATGAAGTCTACGCAAACAGAGATAATTAGAACGACCCTTCACTAACACAGCCTTAAAATCATAAGGCAGTATCTCTGAAAGAAATGGAATATCTTTGTGGATAAGTTGCTCTTGAAGACTTATAGTGTTCGTTGATACAACTACCCTTTCGGATTCTGAGATAGCAAAATCTATTGCAGGTATGAGATAAGCGAAGCTTTTGCCGACGCCTGTTCCGGCTTCAACTATTAGATGAACTGAGTCCTCAAATGCTTGTGATACCGCCTTTGCCATCTCAAGTTGTTGTTCTCTGAACTCGTAACTCTTGAGATTTTTCTCTATTAATCCATTTCTGCCAAATACTTTTTCTAATTCCATAATTCCAAAATTGACAATATTTGACTGGTAAATTTAATCTATTTATATTTTATCATAAAAAATAGACATTGCCAAGCATAATCGGTTTGACTTCAGATTGTGTATATTGACAAATTGATGAAAATCTGATAGTATTTAATTAACAACTTATGCAAAACAATAATTAGGAGGATAGTATATAATGTCCAACGTCACTCAAAGAGATGAAAAAATATTCTTTGTGAAAGCAAATTCAGATAATCAAGATGGAGATTACATCATAACTCAAAAATATAAAAGCACATATTTATGTTTCGCGACTATTAAATCAAATAATGAAGATAATCATTACATTTATCTATCTGGTTATGGTCAACAGGCTTCTGACATTTTAGATAAATATACAGAAAACCAAGTTGAAGATAATGAGGAATTGTTTGCGCAATTGGATACGTTTATCCGAGAAGCAAAATCAACAACTGGTTACTCAAAATATATTATCCTTGAAAACGATTGTATTTACGTATCAACTTTTCAGAACGGTATTGGTATATTACCAGAAGATGAAGCGGGAGCTAAACGTTGGACTATGAGAGGCAGAAGACGAAGGGTTAAACCAATATCTATTATTAGCACCGATTTAACAGATGGAACAGATATGGATATGGAAGAAGAGTTTGATTTAAATGATGAAATAGAAGAAGCTGATTTAGATAGCGATGAGTAAAAAAGGCTTGACATAAGTAAAATGATCTGATAATCTTATAATATATCGGTGCCGAGGTAGCTCAGTTGGTAGAGCAGAGGACTGAAAATCCTCGTGTCGGGAGTTCGATTCTGCCCCTCGGCACCATTTTCTTTGCTATTTTTTGCCGGCGTAGCTCAGTGGCAGAGCAACTGATTCGTAATCAGTTTGTCGGAGGTTCAACTCCTCTCGCCGGCTCCAGCCATTGTTAAGCTCCTTATCCATCTCCTAATTCCAATTTATATAACTCTATACCCATAAACTTTTTTGTCATTAAATCGTCTAACCCTTTTAAAGGGGGCAGATTAATCTATGGATGAGGACATTGCGCTTGTTGAAAGATTTCAGTGTGGTGATATATCCGCTTATGACGTCTTGGTAGAGAAATATAAAGATAAGATTTATGAAATCATCTATTCTCATACACGGAACGTTGAAGATGCTTATGATCTATCCCAAGAAGTATTTATAAAAGTCTTTAATGGACTTAGTAGGTTTAAGAGAAAATCATCATTTTATACATGGCTTTATAGCATAACAATAAATGTATGTATTGATCATAGCAGAAAAAACAAAGGTCATTTGATGGTCCCCATTGAAGAATGGACTCAATCAGACTCTTTTGACTCATTTAGTATTGATGGTAGCAGTTCCCCATCAAAGACATTAGAATTAAAAGAGTTAAAACGTCAGCTTGCATGGGCAATAGAACAATTACCACCTAAGCAAAAAGCAGTTTTTATTATGAAACGACAGCAAGGACTTTCCCTTGATGAAATAGCTAAGATATTAGGACGATCCGTAGGAACTGTTAAAGCACATCTTTTTCATGCAACATCAAGGCTTGCAAGTTTATTGAAGCCATATCTTGAATAGTCAGTTTTTAAGTAGGTAGTTTTCAGTTAAAAAATTAATAATAAAAGGTTTTGATAATTGAATGGTTTTTTGAAACTTCCTTATTTTCTAAGGGGTGATGATAGTGAAATGCAGAAAAGTAAAAAAAATGATCCTTGATTATATTGATGGAAACGTCAGTAATGCGGAATCAACATTCATACGTCAGCACATATCAGAATGCGACTCATGTAGACGAGAGTTTGAATCATATAGCAAATTATTTGATCTTATTGATAATGTCAGTAAAGTTGATTATCCTCCTGAGTCTGTCTGGAAGAATTTTGTCTCTGATCTACACACTCGTATTGAAAAAGAGGCACTTTCTGAATATGTTCACAATCAAAGACATCAATCTTATATGAAATGGGGCTGGGTATCTGTTGCTGTGGCATCTGTCATATTTTTTATATTTTCACTATCATTAGAATTTCACTCATCACCTCTTTTAGAGCAAGATCAGATCAAAAATACACAAATTCCAGCAACATCACAAGTATCAGTAAAGTCGGAAAAAATATCAATTGCCGAAGTAATATCAAAGACTTTTATAAACGAAAAAGAAGCAAAAGAACTTAAAAAGTTAGAAAAAATTGCTGATTATGATGTATTTGCACCATCAGGTTATAACCTTTATACAATAAGTGATACGAATGCTTCAAATACAGTGAATAACGATTCAATAAAAAGTTTATTAGATGGGAGTTTGTCTGAATTTGATAGTTTTGATTCAACAGAATATTACGTTAGTGTAACCGGGAAAATGTGACCCGTTTAACCGGAGGAACTTAAATGCAAAGAATAATTAATATAATTCTTATGACTTTATCATTTATGATCATAGTTGGATTGATATTCGCTATCAGTGCGGAAGATAAATCAGCAAAAAAGCCAGACGAATCCATTGTTGTAATACCACCAAAACCTTCAAATATAGATATATCTCAAGATGATGTGCCAAAATTAATAGAGATTATTAGAATCTGGAAACTCATTGATAGTGTAGAATTGGAAAGAATAGGAGAGGATAAATTAGTCCTTTTTTTAGCAAAATATAAGCAACTTGACAAGATTAGGCTTCAATATCATAGGGATAGATCAGATCACATTGAAAAGCTAAAAAAACTTTTAGAAGCAAATGCGGAAGATGCACAGATCAGAATAGTATTAAATGATCTTAGGAAAATAGATGAAAACTTTCGGCAGAAAGAGAGACAGATTCTTGATGAACTTAACCAAAGTTTAACTCCGAAACAACAAGCTGAATTCATTGTGTTTCAGGACACACATTGGCAAGAGATGCGTCAAATGGTGCGTAACTTGAAGGAACTCAGCGCTCTAAAAGAACAACGATCCTCTCAACAAGATGTGATGAGTAAAAAATAACGGTTAGAAATTGATGCTTAATAATTCCTACCGTTATTTATGCGATGTGACTATAAATCCGAGAGTTCCTGCAACTAATGTTTGAAAACCGCATTGATATAAGACGATGGTAAAAGGTTGACATAATGAAAACATGCCAAAGATGATCATCCCTATTGACAGCCATTCATTAAAAGCTTTTCTTGACGATATTATCATAAGTGCTGGCATTGTGAATAGAAGTATTAAAAAACCATAAGATGCAGGATTATATCGCATAAATTCGTAATATTCAGAGAGCAAAATCTTTGCCAGCATGGAACTCCAACCGAAAATCATTGCTATAATTAATAGTATTTCAGCTATCTTATAAACACGATCTTTCTGCATTTGATACTCCTATATTGTAATAAATCTTGTGTTATAAATCTTGTGAACTGGATAATCTATTATTCAATCAGATTATCTATAAAATCCCTCTAAATCTCCCTTTGGCAAATGGAGACTTTTGAAGCCTTTCTTTTGCAAAGGGGGACTTTGAAGCTTTTTGTAGAGAAAAACTTTCCAAAAATATTTGTCTTGATCAATGTATTATAAAAATTAGACCCGATCATCATTTTGCAATTCGGAACCCAGTATCAGTATCATGATTATCAGGTGGTTGACCGAATCTGAAAGATGATCTACATTCTTCTTTTGGCTCAACCCAGGAACCGCCTCGGCAAACCTTAAACCCTCCTGTCTCAGGTCCTTTGGGATTACTGGCAGGGCTTATGCTATAATAATCTGCTTGATACCAGTCAGCAACCCATTCGTAAACATTTCCTGCCAAATCATTTACACCATAAGGGCTTACTCCATCAGGATAACTTCCAACGGGTTCTGTTTCATGAGGTTCAGAATCCCAAGATTTGCACTTTTCAGGGCTCCATAAATTGCCCCAAGGCCAGTCTCTACCATCTGTCCCTCTTGCTGATTTCTCCCATTCTGCCTCTGTGGGAAGACGTGCACCTAACCATTCCGCATAAGCTTTCGCTCCATACCAACTTACTCCTACTACGGGGTGATCTTCCCAGCCTTTGGCAATTTTATAAGTCTTATCGTTATTCTCCTTTATAGCTGTAATTTTGAAATCTAAATATGTGTGACCCAATCCATCATCATTACGTTTAACACTGTTTAGGAATTCAACATACTGTCCATTGGTAACTTCATACTTGCCAATCAAAAAATCATCAAGATATACCCTATGTAAGGGTTTTTCATCGTCGTTGCCCTTCATACTTCCCATTATAAATTCCCCAGCTGGTATATGGATCATTTCTCTGGAAGCAACAGTTATGAATATTTCCCGTCTGAACGTCTGTGAATTTTCGTTTTCATCTTTTATTTCTAAAAGAATAGTTTTGTAACCCAGAGAGTTATACCTATGCGTTACATGGCTTTCATTGAGAAAACCTGTATCCCAGATACCGTCGTCTTCCCAATCCCATCTATAAAGGATTTTTCCCCCAGATTCGCTGAACGAAGCAGAAGCATCAAAACTAAAGACAGTCATTGGTCCGCCAGTTGATGGAGTAACAGTAAAAGATGCATAAATCTCATTCCCGCTTTTATGTTCTGGAGTTCCACATCCATATAAACATAATAGAAGAAGCAGAGATGAAAAAATCCTAATAGGATAATTCATAACAATTTGATACTTCCAAACAATATTCGCTCCTTTTAAGTGATGTCTTTGTCTTACCTGTTTTCGTAGTATTATTAATAATAAAAAAATGATGATTTGATAAATTTTAATATCATGTGTATTCCTGATTATAATGCCCATGTAATCAGCCCTGGTATATGGTGCATATTTGGGTCTTCATGTCTTGGAAGGACACGAACTGAATATCCATGTAATCCACTACTTTGACATGTTATACTTCCCTTAAATGTATAGTTTCCATCATTATCATGCCCGATGTAATCCATGTGGATTGAGTTAGCATCTATGATCATATTGTTATGCGGATTTAGCCTTCCTTCATATATCTCAACAGAAACGTCTCCGGGACTTAATGCACCGAGATACACTTGGGCAATTATCGTAACATTACTGCCAACTTTTATATCTTGGTCTCCCTCAAGCCTGACATTATTGATTTTTATAGAAGACCAATTCTGTTGGAGATAGGACTTCCAAGCGGAATTTTGTTTTGCCAAAGCAAAGTTGTCTTGTGAAAGCTTTTCCCATTGATCAGAACACTGATGATAGAATTTTGCTATGTATTCATTAACCATTCTGTCAGTATTATATTGCTTACAGACCGCAACCATAGCAGATTTCATACGTGCGATCCATTTTCTTGGCAGACCGTTGCCTCCTGTATCATAAAACAGTGGTATAACCTCTTTTTCTAATATATCATAAAGTGCGTTAGCATCTATTTTATCCTGCTCTTCATCTTTAATTTTTCCATGTTCCTCTTGCTGATCATAATCTTCTTTACTGCCAATAGCCCAACCGATCTCTGGTGTATATGCCTCGGACCACCATCCATCAAGTATGCTTACGTTCAAAACCCCATTGATCCCAGCCTTCATACCGCTTGTTCCACTAGCTTCTCTAAATTTTCTTGGATTACTAAGCCATACATCACAACCTTGGACGAGATACCTAGCCATGTTCATATCATAGTCTTCAAGAAAAACGATATGATTATGGAAACCTTCTATTCTTGATTTATGTATAATATCGCGTATTAGTTCTTTTCCTTGATTATCATTTGGATGAGCTTTGCCAGCATATATTATTTGAACAGGATGTTCCTTGTTATAGAGAATTTTGGCAAGTCTGTCTATGTCATGCATTAATAAGCTTGCTCGTTTATAAGGTGCAAAACGTCTGGCAAATCCAATAGTTAAAGCTTGGGGGTCTAACGATTCACTTGCTCGCATGATTTCAGCTTGTGATGCGCCCCGCCTTTCAAGCTGATTTTGCAGGCATCTTCTGGCATAAGCGACCAGCCTTTCTCGTCGTCTTTCGTGGGTTCGCCAAAGTTCATCATCAGGAATACGCATAATGAGTTCCCATATTTGATTAGCATTTGGGTCTTTTGCCCACCAGTTTCCAACGTATCGGTTAAGAAGCCCTTCCATATCATTTGAAAGCCACGATCTTATATGAATACCATTAGTAACATAGCCTATCGGGATTTCGTCTTCTGGAACGTTGGGCCACATTGCACTCCACATTTTCCTTGAAACAACACCATGAAGTTTGCTAACACCATTTTTATGAGAAGCAAGTTTCAAAGCAAGCACCGCCATACTAAAACCTTCGTTATTATCCCATGTCCTTTGCCTTCCAAGTGCAAGAACGTCATCAATGGAGACTTTAAGCCGTCCACAGTGCATCCCTAAATATTTTCTGATAAGATCACTGGAAAAGACATCTATTCCAGCAGGTTCAGGAGTATGTGTAGTAAAGACATTTGTCGCAGAGACAACTTCTTTAGCTTCATTAAACGATAAACCATACTTAGACATAAACTGACATATTCTTTCCAATGCAAGAAAGGCAGAGTGTCCCTCGTTCATGTGATAGACCGTTGGGTTGATCCCAAGTCTGTCAAGAGCTAATACTCCACCAAAACCGAGCATTATTTCCTGTCGTATCCTTCTTTCAGAATCTGCTATATAAAGCTGACCAGTTATTTCACGATCTTCTGATCTAGCATTGGCAGAGATATTTGTGTCTAAAAGATATAGAGGGACTCTTCCTATCTGAGCACGCCAAATTTGTGCAAAAACAGGACCGGTTGGATAATTAACAGATATGGTTATTGGGTTCCCATTTTCATCTTTTTCTAATTGTATGCACATATTATAGAAATCGCTATCTGGATAAGATTCTTGTTGCCAACCATCTGAATTCAATGATTGGCGAAAATAGCCTTTTTGATAGAGCAATCCGACGCCGACCATAGGTAAGCCAAGATCACTTGATGACTTCAGATAATCACCAGCTAAAATTCCCAATCCACCAGAATAGATCGGTATAGACTCAGTTATGCCAAATTCCGCTGAAAAATAAGCTATTTTATGATTCATATATTTATTAAAAGTTTTCTCATACCAGCTTATAGCGTTCATATAGCTTTGAAAATTGTTATAAACTCTTTCTAAATGGGCGAGAAATGCTTCATCTTCTGATAAAGCATTAAGTTGTGATTGAGATATTTTACTGAGTATAAGTGCTGGATTATGTTCCACTTCATTCCACAGGTCCCTATCCATCCTGCGGAATAAATCAATGGCTTCTCTATCCCATGACCATAAAAGATTATACGCTATCTCTTTTAATCGCTGGAGATTTGATGGTAATAATGGAGTAACTGTAAATATTTGAATAGGTTTCATTAAGTTTCTCCCCCAATTTAGTATAGATTTAACTTTCAGATACCTTTCAGAAAAATTTTAAATTAAAATTAATAATAACACAAAAACATATGGAAATCAACATCAGAATTTCCTATTGACAAACTAACACAAAATCTGTATAATGGAATTGTAGCATAAGAATCTTACTTTAGGTATAAGTGCCAGAATTACGTATGGGTGAAGGGAAAATGGACGAATTGACGCCCAAATTGACCTTAAAGCCTTACGGTGATTAGATTTACGGTATTTTTGATATGTTTGACCCCTACGTGATCCTCATAAACAAAGGGTTTTTAGCATTTTTAGATGTTCAAAATGGCATTTTTTGTGTATAAAAATGCAACAAAGATGGACCCCTACGTAATTGTGGCATTCAAATGCTTATGATTAAAGGCTCCGCGAGGGTGGCAGTCTCAGAGGTAGGCCCGTTATCAAGGGTGTTGAAACTCTTTCAGGACATCAGGGGCTTCTTTACGGTCTAACGCGTCTCAGAGGTAGGCCCGTTATCAAGGGTGTTGAAACCTGTAAAACAAGCCAAATTCCTGACCCAGATCAGGCCGTCTCAGAGGTAGGCCCG
>DTPJ01000017.1 GCA_011334435.1 Candidatus Poribacteria bacterium
CTTTTCTTAACTATGCGACTGCAATTGTGGCGACAGGAGTTATAGTTGGTGCAGCAACATACCTTGCAACACCAAAGGGTGTTGAAACCGTAACAGCACCCGGTGCAACGACAACAGTTACAGTTCCTGGTGTTGCCACAACTGTTACTGCGCCCGGAGCAACGACAACAGTTACAAAGACGATGACAACACAGCCCGGTCCCACGACAACAACACCAATACCAGTAGAAATGATAGATCCGTATAGAGATTACCTTAATATACCTCCTGGATCTGCTTTGCTACCCGGGGGTGCTCTTGGAGCAACTGATCTACCGGCTTTTACAAAGTTGGATGAATACACGAAAGCCCCTCCGTACACGATTGTTGTGTGTAGTCATGGAGGAGGAATCAGTTGGACCGAACTGATGAAGGCCGCGTATACTTTGAAGGCTAATCAGTATAAGCAATTGGGCTATATCAAGGAGTTTACTTATTACGAACCATTCTTTGATGTTGAAAAACAAACTAGCCAACTAGAAACAGTATTAGCCATGAAGCCCGATGCGGTGGTAATTTCTCCAGCATCTCCAACTGCATTGATTCCGATTATTGACAAATTCTATGATGCAGGGATACCGACAGTAATTGTTAACAGTCAGTATACTGGGAAGAAGTTCAGTGCGTTTATAATGCAGGATGACCGATTGTTCGGCAAACTACAAGCATTATGGCTTGTAAAGAAGTTGAACGGAAAAGGAAAAATAGTGGTTCTCCGAGGAGCTCCGGGAGAGGGGCCTGATATCTACCGATGGGAGTATGGAGCAAAGCCAGTGCTGGATCAATATCCGGGCATAGAGGTCTTAGGAGTTGCGCCGACTGGTTGGTCATATGACGGTGGAAAGAAAGCTACCGAGGCGTTCTTGGCAGCCCATCCTACAATTGATGGGGTCATATCCATAGGCGGAGAACCAACAGCGGGGGCTGTCGATGCTTTCATAGAAGTTGGAAGACCGTTAGTTCCAATGACTGGTGAGGATAGCAATGCACTGGTAAAGCGCTATCTAAAGTATCATGGAAAACCTGAATACGGAAACTTTGATACTTGCTTCCCTACTATGCCAGTCTGGTGGGCTGCAAAGGGAATCGATGCAGCAATAGACCTCCTACAAGGAAGGTCAATACCAAGGACACAGGTCTATGCAGCAGCATATATTCCAACTGAGGCAATACAATCCTATGTCAACAAATATCACTTTGATAAATTCCCGGATGATCTCTGGTGGAACGCTATCTGGTACACAGGACTAACATACGAACAGCTGAAGGACATGTTTGGTGTTAAGTAACTTTCCCTTCCTTTTTTTTGCCGAGCGTGACTATATTGAGTAATTGTTCCTTATCCTCCTCATTGCGATACGGAACTTTGGATTTTTCACGAAGATCGGGTTCGATATATATAACTAACAAAGCGTTTAAAAATTTCTTAAGGAAAGGATGAAATATGATGCCAAGGGAGATGGCCAAAAAAGAAGATCACTTGTTATTGAAGGCTGAAGGTTTGTGGAAAACTTTTGGTGCGACGATAGCTCTAAGGGGCTTCAACTTCGAGCTTGGATATGGAGAAATACGAGGACTAGTTGGCGCAAATGGAGCAGGAAAATCCGTCTTCTCAAAAATTATCGCTGGAATATTACAACCAGATGCTGGTGATATTTTCTGGAAGGGTAAAAAAGTGAGGTTTAGGAACGTTCGGGAGGCTAGAGAAGCAGGCGTAAATATAGTCCAGCAGGAAGAAACCCTGGTTCCGGATTTAAATGTGGCCGATAATATCTTCCTCGGACTTTACAAGAAAAGAATAATCAATAAAAAGAAGTTGTTAGAAGAAGCTAGAGAATTTATTCATGAGAAGTTCGGAGTAAAGGTAGATGCTTCAAAGCCTGTAAGAGAGCTGGAGCCGGTTGACCGTAAAATTGTCGAAATCTCGAGGGCATTAGTAACCAAATCGGATCTGATAATCTTCGATGAATCCACAGCACATTTGTCGGAAATCGAAAAGGCTAAACTGTATCAAATCATCAAGGAACTCTCAGCACACAATATAGGCATAATTTTTATCTCACATGACATCACCGAAGTTTTGAAGATTTCTTCCACAGTAACCGTCCTTGTTAATGGAATGAACGTTGGCACTCTCAAGAGCGAAGAAGTAACACTTCAGGAACTCGAACGAATGATGTTCGGCGAAATAAGCAAATATTCTGCGTTCAGAAGCACTACCGTACAGTCTACAAAAAAAATTTCGTTTTTTTCGGTCAGAAATCTTACCGGATATAATATTAATGGGATATCTTTCGATTTGCATGAAGGTGAAATCCTTGGGATAACAGGACTTAGAAATCAAGGGCAAAGAGAACTTTTACTCACAATTTATGGATCTCTTCCAATAAAAGAAGGGGAAATACTTATCCAAGGACGTAGAGTAGACATTAATTCGCCAAAGAATGCAATAAAGAATGGTATCATTTATATTACCGACAAAAGAGAAGAAGAAGGGATATTTCCACTATTATCTATTTTGCGTAATCTAAGTCTAGGAGCGCTTGACAGTTTAACCTTTCATAAATTTTTCGTTGATCAAAATAAAGAGCGGAATCTAGCTGAGAACCTAACACAAAAGTTCAGGATAAAAGGAGGTTCTTTGGATCAAGCGGTTATTAGTCTAAGCGGAGGCAACAAGCAGAAGGTCATCTTTGCGAGAATGTTTGCTATAGAGCCAAAGATAGTGCTATTATCATATCCAACAATTGGGATAGATCTGGCCACAAAAAGCGAGATATACTACTTCCTTGATGAAGTAAAGAGGCAAAAAAAATTGGGAATTATCTTATATACCGACGACTATGAAGAACTACTTAAATTATGTGATCGGGTGATGTTTATGCATGAAGGCAAAATAAAAGGCATCTATGATGCGAAAGAACTTGACTTAAACAAGATTTCGCAAGTAATTACTACCTGAGCCGGTGGTTCCATGATCAGGAAAGTAAGTCGTTCTATAATTATTTGGTCTGTAGATTTTGTCTTCGTGCTGATAGCGACTCTGTTTATCCCATATTTTGCGAGTTATGAAAACTTCGCTAATGTAGCTGTTAGACTCTTGATAATTTTCCTCGTGGCTTTAGCCCAAAGTTCGGCAATTGTCGTTGGAGGAGCCGATCTGTCGGTCGGCTCAAATATGAGCGTAATGACAGGGATAGCCTCCTACTTGTTAATCGTTAACCCCATTTTAGGTATTGCCGTGATCTTACTCGCAGGAGCCGCTTTGGGAGCATTCAATGGATTTGGAGTATCCAAGCTCAATATTCATCCATTTATAGTGACTCTTTGTGCATTCTTGATAGCTCAGGGATTGGCGCTGACATTACGTCCGATACCTGGTGGAGAGATCCCAAGGGCCCTTTACACCAGCCTATATTCAACCTACTATGGTATACCTGTCTTATCTATAATCCTCCTCTTAACATTCTTATTCATGTTTGTTTTCTTCATAGAAAGAACAAGCCTTGGGAGAAGTCTCCTTGCAGTAGGTGGAAATGAAAAGGTGGCTCAAGATTTTGGAGTGAACACGGCACGTGTTAAATTTCTCGCATATGTCCTCTCCGGTGTATTGGCCGCGCTAGCAGGATTTTTCCTAGGGGTTAGAATAGGATGCGGATCACCAAATGTTGGTGAAACATTTTTACTATACTCTTTTGGGGCAGCCGTCGCGGGAGGGACCTACCTAACTGGTGGTGTTACGTCGCCTGTAGGAACTCTTGGGGGGGCATTGCTATTTGCTTTAATAGACGATATTTTATGGCTCGCCCAGGTATCTCCGTATTTATCACTTGTTGTTCAGGGAATAATGTTAGCTGTGGTAGTCGGTATATCTGAAGTGGTTTTGAGGCGATAAAGTTGAGTAAGAAATTAAAACTTTCTCCAATATTTAGTGAGAGAATAACCATGATCTACGTAAGCGTATTTTTATTTATTTTAGCCGCGGGGATGCTGATCCCAACAGTCTTTATGCCTTCGAACATTATAGGTGTTCTTAGACAGGCGGGAATTCTTGGAGTGGTTGCGTTAGGGCAGTTCTTGGTCATAATGGGGGGGGCGTGGAAAAAGGATGTAGGAATAGACTTATCGGTTGGTTCAACTCTTTTCCTAACAACTTTGGCGTTCTGCCATATCAATAAACTCGTTCAATCTGACATAGTCGCCACGATTCTCTGTCTTCTTTTAGGAGTATTAATAGGGTTAATTAACGGTATAATGATTACAAGAGGAAATATCAGCCCGTTCATTGCCACGCTAGCCACATCCTTAAGCTTACAAGGAATTACTTGGATGATAAGTATAACTCCTGTGGAAATTCCTGGATATCTGATATTCTTAGGATCCGAGAGAATAGGTCTGGTTCCCATTACATTCATTTGTTTCCTGATTCTCTCCATAATTCTATGGGTATTGATGCGCTACAGCACTTATGGCATAAGGGTGTATGCTAAAAGTAGTAATCCGAGGGCCGCACAGCTCTTGGGAGTCGACTTGAAACTATACACGCTTTCAACCTATGTCATATCTGGTTTGCTAGCAGCGTTTGGTGGATTACTCTACCTTGGATTTCTGGTCCATCCCAGCATGACTTTCACTGACATATTCACTTTTGACTCAATTGCTGCAGTCCTCATAGGAGGAACTGAGTTTGTAGGAGGGATAGGATCGGTCTTTGGACTACTCCCAGGTGTAGTCCTTATGAGATTTATTAATTACTTTATATTATTTTTTAATGTGCCGGATGCTACCAGGAGGATTATGACTGGATTGATGATATTCAGTATAGTCACTATATTCGTCTTACAATCAAAAAGAAAGAGAAAATTTAAGATAGTTTGATGGCATGGCTGATTCTTCGCTTTTAGCCCGTCTTCAAAAACCATCTATGCGGAGGTGATAAGAAACATGCCCAAATGTAGGACTAATATCCACAAGCGAACATGTCATACCATAGTTCTGGATGAACTGAAGTCGTCATCCGAACAAAGACTCAGAATGAGCCAGAAGGGTTCAAGTGTTTCTCTGAAGGCTTTAATGATGCTAAGGTTGATGGATGAGCCTACTTTTTGCCGCCCATTTACGAGCTGTTCGAGCAACATGGCTACGAAGCGATCTGGCCCACCCCAAGCAGGTTTTTTCGATCACTAGTGGTCGATATCTAGGCTTTGAATTGTGGTTGACAATTCTTTATAGAAGTCATCTAGTCTCCTCCATAGATTCTTCTGGAGTTGATAAATCTTCAAATATGATTTGTGATTATAAGCATTTGGTTTAACTATCGTGGAAACTTTTAATAATTTTTCGAGTGCATTATAGTCCTTATACATACCACACCCTACCCCAGAGGCAATGGCGATGGCGAGGCTGGCTGATTCTACCGGATGTTCTGGTATTTGCAGTTCTTTTCCAAGCACATCCGCTACTATCTGCCTCCACACCACGTTCATGCACCCCCCTCCGATCATTTTTATCATGTTGATTTCCGAGCTCTTTTCCTCAAAGATCTCTACAACGTTTCTTATCGTAAATGCTACACCTTCCATGATTGCTCTGATTATATCACTCGAATCATGAGCCAGTGTTATGCCGAGTAGAGCTCCCTTTATCCATTCTTTCTGATGAGGAGCTCCTCCGCCTGTTAAATACGGCAAAAAAACCAAGCCCTTGCTTCCAATTGTGCTGCTATCGGCTTTTCGCTGAATGATATCGTAAATACTTATTCCCATTTTTTCGGCAAGTTCTTTCTCAAAAGCCATAAAGGTGTTTACGAACCATTCTATACAAGCCGAACCACTTTGAACAAAGTTATGTGGTGTATATTTTTTTGGGATCATTGCACACAGCGTTGAAATACGTTGCTCTGAATCGAGCATTGGAGTGTTCGTTAAAATTCCGCTCCACCATGCAGTGCCTGAGCTAATGTAAGCAGTTCCTTCTCTTATCACCCCTGCCCCTAAAGCTGCTGCTGCCACATCGCCTGCTCCGGCTATGACAGGGATACCGGCTTTAAGCCCTGTGACCGCCGCTGCTTTATCTGTTATCTCACCTACAACTTCATGACTTTCATGGAGGGGTGGGAGCTTCTCGAGATCAATGTTAAATAAATCCAGTATCTCGTAGTCCCATTTCCTCTTGTGTATATCAAGATAACCTGTCATAGATGCTTCGGTGTAATCGGTTGCGAGGCTACCGGTCAGCTTGAATATCAAATAATCTTTGCATTGCAAGAACTTGAATGTTTTGGCATAAATTTCTGGCAGATTATTTCTTACCCACATTATCTTAACCAAGGGAAACATTTCAATAGCTTGTCCCTTTCCAGTTTTTCTATAAAATTCATTCCACCCAAGCTTTTCTTGGACAAAGTGAGCCTCATTAACAGCGCGCATGTCCTGCCAGATGATCGCTCTTTCTAATAACGAGTTACCCTCCTTGTCTATTGGAATTATTCCTTGAAGCTGGCCACTAAATCCGACAGCAAGAATATTGCTCGAAGGGACTTTGGTTACTTGGAGGAGCTCTTTGGTGGTCATACATACCGCCTGCCACCAATCGTCGACAGATTGTTCTGCCCACTGGGTGACTGGATAGTAGGTTGGATATTTATGGACAATACTTCCTATAAACTTGCCCTCGGAGTCGTAAAGTACAGCTTTGTCGCTTGACGTTCCTAAGTCATGAACCAAAAAATATTCGCCTTTAGCACTAGGCAATATATCCCCGAGTCATAAGCTAATATTATAACTATTATAAAAGTCTATTGGATGATGTTAGGTTAAGGACAATAATGGATTTTATTCTATTTGACGATTAGGGGGTGGTTTTCTGATGAACAGGTCTTTCTCGATTCCCTGCACCCTCCCTTTTTTGAATCTGCGGGCGTGCTTGAGCTTTTTTGCAGGTGAGGCTGACTATTTCGATGGGAGCTGTGCTCTGTAGGGCCTTGGTCTTCAATTTATAGATGAATCTTGGTCTCCTCAATAATGTCTGGTGCACCATACATCCTATCCAAGATAATTTGATCTATTGCATCCAGCTCCATAACAAAGAGAGCAGATAGGCAAATTAAAATCTATTTTTGTTCTCAACTTAATATCATGTGTTGCGGAATCCGCCTCACAGTCTGTTCAGCCAAGAGGTTCAACAGAACTTGAAGAAGCTAGAATACAAAACGCTTGGAGCGTTTCTACGATACTATAACTATGGGAAACCGAACCAAGCTCTGGATTGCGTTTTCTCAGCGAAACTGTACTTCTAGGATGACTTTTCCCCTCTCTCTGCCCTTCCCAGCCTACTCCTTGTTTTTATCTCCTTTTAAACCACTCCTTGCTTGCTTTTGCCTCAAGGCAAGTCGATCTTCTATTAGCGGCCCAGGCCACAGCATAGCTCTTCGCCCTAACGGGCTCCCCTCGTCTTAACAAGGCGGCCAATGTCACAGTAAATCACTCGGGTTGCTCCTGTCCTCTGCTACGCCAAAACTCGTCACCCGTCTGAGCATTTATCCTCGCCATCGCCAGGATGGCCACCTTTGAACCCTTCCTGCGCACTATTCTAGAGAAGAACTGCCTTAAGGAGGCGCATCCAGGCGTAGTGGACAAGCACCAAAATCAAAAAATTGTTTAAGGTTAAACTGTCGCTAAGGACACACCTATTAAGATAAAAATCATGCCTAAAATTGCGCTCTTGGATGGTCGTTCCCCTAAAATAAGGACACTAAGAATAAAACCGAAAAGTATTGTGCAGCCATAAAGTGGTGAGAGAGTGCTTGCTTTTTCCATCCTCAGAGCCAAAAAGGATAGAATCTGTCCGACAAAGAAGCCAAGTGTCCCTGAAAGTACACTTAGTCCAATACCTCTTTTATCAAGTTTTATCTTGCTCTTAATGTGAGTGAAGATCATTGTCATATTGCAGGATACTGTAGCTGAAGCTGTTATTATCACAAGTAATGTGCCCATCGTCATCCCCCCTCCGATACAATATTTACTCAGGACGATATTCGAGCCCCACATTGCGGCGACTAAAAAGGCTAACGGCACCATCACAAAACTACAATGACCAGACTTATCCCCCCTTAGTGTCAAAAAATATGCCCCGATAACTATAGATGTAGCCGATACGAAAATGGCGGGTCTTGCTACCTCGCCCAAAAATAATACCGCGAAAATAACGCCCCACAAGGCATGACTATTGCTAATAGGCAAAATTCTATGTCCAAAGCCCTTTTTTAACAAGTAGAAATACAGCTGGAGCGATGCGCACCATCCGATTACTCCTTCAAGAACCCCTGCAAATATGAATTTTAATTCAGAAATCCTGAAATCTCCAGTCAAAATAACATATAGGACTGCTAAGGGGAGCGCAGCGGATGGCCTAATGGCATTAAAAATTGAAACATCCATTTTCTTAACTGCAAGTTTCCCTGTCACTTGATCTAAGGCCCAACACATAGTCGCAGCCAACATTAATGCCAATGCTAATGGTTCCATGGACTCACCAAGATGTTATATCCATACTCATATATTCTTTTATAACCCTTCTTCAGGCTTCTGCTCAAACCATAATGGTTGTGGATAGTAGGTCTCATATCTGGTGTATTCTCTTGCCTTAACATCTCCAGAGGAGTTGAAAAGCACCGCCTTATCTCCGGTTGTACCCAAATCGTGAACAAGTATATATCTTTCCTCCAGCTATGCTTTGTTTTAAAAACGCTATGCTAACCTCATAACTTTAAGAATCTAAGCCGTTTTTATAAAGAATTTTTTGAATTAGATACTAAAATAAATTATTAGAGAATTACATTTTGCAACAAAGCACCTCATAAGCTTTATTAATACAACCAGCAAGCTTAATAAAAAGTTAAAATTTTGCTAAATCTCATAAAAGCGCATCTTACCTTTAAAATCTCTTAAGAACATTCAAACCTTGTGAAGCTTGAAAACATTTATTTTGCGAGAACCAAGATAACTAGGGGTTTTAAATATAATTGGGATTCTCCCGACACTACTACAAAAGTCAATAAAAGCACTGGTTATGTGTGCGTCATGTGAAAGTAAAAAACCTCCTCTTCTGATATATGATCATACAGTCTTAAACTCACAAATCATATTATAATAGCTATGATCGCTGTCATGAAAGAAAAAATCCAATTCCCTTTACTTGCCTTAACAAAGGATAGAGGTGCTCTTCGCTTTTACCTTTAATGGCAACCCACCTATGTTGCAGAGATTTAGGAATAAAATCATCATCTCGCGTAAAAATTGATCAATTGAGTAGAGTGTGCCTTTATTGTTATCTTTCAAGGCTTGCGATATAATCTGTGAGGATACACTCATAGCCCGTTTCGACACATTTAGACGGGGACATCGTCCTAACTATGAGATATATAATTCTTGTTTCGATATCACTAATTGACTTAGAATTTTTAATTTTTTGCGTTAATTTCAAACGTTTCTGAAGAAAATATGATTCAAAAATCTTAATGTCATGTTGATGTTGATAATTAAACAACTTGTCTAGTGCTTCTTTATAGGGGAGTGCATTTAATATAAGCTCAAAATAGTGAAGCAATTTTTTGGCTCAAAAACATTTTGCTAAAGGGATATATCCACTAAATTTTATTCTTACCTATTATTATAAAACTTGACTGGATGTTGACCGACGAGTCTCAAGGTCCAACCTCCATCGCAAACGATGATTTGGCCAGTAATATAATTAGCGTCGTCTGAAGCCAGAAATGCCACTAAATTAGCTATATCTTCTGGTTTTCCTTCTCTTTTCAAAGGAACCTCATTTCGGAAGATATCAAAGTCAACTGTGTGCCCACCTTTATCTACCTTACCCAAAGACATCTCTGTTGCTATAAAACCTGGACAAATAGCATTGACGTTGATTCCATATGAACCAACTTCTACGGCTAGGCTTCTCGTGAATCCCACTAAACCAGCCTTTGATGCAGAATAAGGCAGTGCGCCAAAAAGTCCAGATATCATTCCAGCTATGGATGAAATATTTATTATTTTTCCCTTCTTTTGTTTAATCATGACTGGCAATACAGCTTTTGTAACCAAAAATGGGCCTTTTAGATTTACAGCGATTACTTCGTCCCATTCTTCTTCCTTAATCTCTGTTATGAAGCTTCTAGGGCCTCGAATCCCGGCGTTGTTTACTAACACATCGATTCTTCCGAATTTTCCAACAACATCGTTTACCATGTTATTAATTTCTTGCCAATTGGTAACATCGCATTTTATTGCAACTGAATCCCCATTAAGGAGCTTAATTTCGTCAGCAACCGTAAATGCTTTATCCGTAACATCAATAACCGCAATTCTAGCTCCTTCTCTCGCTAAGCAAAGTGCGATTTCCCTGCCTATTCCCTGCCCCGCCCCAGTAACAATTGCAACTTTACCATTTAACCTCAAATATTTCACCTCATTTAATGTAATAACAGTACATGTTTAGCTTCCATCCTTCTAATAAATTTTACTGTTGAGCCCAAACCATAAAAACGGAAATCTGGTCAAAAATCATCGCTACAACCTCATCCGGACAATCAGAGGAAGCTACGAATTTTGAGCCAAAACCTGTTTAGCGGTGAATGGTGAACCTGCTTTGTTTTAAAAACGCTATGCTAACCTCAAAACTCTAAGAATCTAAGCCGTTTTTATAAAGAATTTTTTGAATTAGATACTAAAACTTAAATAAATTATTAGAGAATTACATTTTGCAACAAAGTATCCAACTAGAAAAACTTAAATAGCATTCTCATTTTCTTTCAGTATCATGTATAAGGTTGCTGTTGTTAATTCAAAAACATTTGGCGAAAAAAATCCGGAAGCTCTTGGAATACTAGAAAGGTATGCAAAGATAGAAAGGTTGTCTGTTGGCAAAAATTTATGTGGAAAAGTTTTAGCAGAAATGTTAAAGGGTTACCATTTTATAATAGCAAGTTCTACACCAAAATATGATAAAGAATTTTTTGCTAATAACAAGGACATTCTACTTTTAGCTGAGCATGGTATAGGAACGGATAACATTGACTTGGAAGCCGCTACTGAAAATGGGGTTTTGGTGACAAGGGTGCCCGGTTACAGGGAGAGAGAGGCTGTGGCCGAACTCGCTGTTGCACTAACACTTTCCGCCGCCAGATACATATGTAATGCTTCAAATGCTGTTAGAGACGGCAAGTGGGGTGATAGGGGAAAGTTTGTAGGTTTAGAGGTCAAAGGGAAAAAGGTTGGCGTAATAGGTCTTGGAAACATAGGTGGAAGGGTTGCTGAAATATTCTCCAACGGCTTTAATGCTAAAGTTTTAGCATATGATCCATATGTTAATAAAGAAGAGGCTGAAAGGCATGGAGCACATCTTGTTGACCTAGAAACACTTCTCAAGGAATGTGACATAATAACCCTACACCTTCCTTTAACAAATGAAACATACCATATGATAGATGAAAAAGAGTTTAAAATGATGAAGCAAAATGTGATCTTGGTTAATACAGCAAGAGGCGGCCTAATTTGCACACAAGCTTTAATAGAAAATCTGAGGAACAGGAAATTGGGTTACGTCGCATTAGATGTTATAGAAGGCGAGCCTATAAAAGGGGATCATCCGATACTTGATTTCGAAAACGTGATAGTTGTCCCACATATAGGTGCATACACAATAGAGGCGTTGTATGGTATGGATGAAAGCTGTGTTCAATCTATAATCTCAACAATTGAGGGGAAAGTTCCCCCTGGTCTGGTTAACCAAGAAGTACTAAAAAAGGGATTTATTCGGGCAAAGATTGTCACTTAAGACTGGATGGAAACCTTATGTTAATAAGAAAGGTGGTAAATTAACCTTAGACGGATTATGCACTTTCAAAGTTTTGGAAGAATGAAAATTATATGATTTCACTTTTTTATAATTTCTATAATGTTTCCTTCTATGTCTTCAATATAACCTATTTTCCAACCGTGGCTTGTAATTCTAACACCGTAAACCGTTATATCTCTAGATTTCAAGTATAAAGTGAATTCGTCAAAATTGTCTACTTCAATACCCACGTGTGAGTAACCGGACTCTTGCAATTCCCTTTTGCAGCCTTCTTTTGTTGCAGGAAGTATTTCAATTTCTGAACCCTCGTCTGTTTTTAAAAAGTACACTGGCGGGCGCCCCACCCGCTCCAACTTTCTCACAACCTTCATCTTTAGTACATCTTGGTACCATTGAGCCAGCTTATCAACGTCTTTAGCGTAAATTCCTACGTGAGCCACTTTCATAAAGGTCCTACTCTATTTCTGCAAAGGCTGTAGCAGGTGCTCCATCTGCATGTTTAATGAACATTGGTATTATGTACACTTTCTTAACGTTCTTTTTTGCGAGTAATCCAAGATTCGCATCCTCTAAAATTATAAGTTTTTTAAATGCGTTAAACAGTATCTTGTGAACAGGATACAGTTTTCGCCTTCCTTCTGGAACATTTTCAATACCAACTAAGTCTATTGCAATACACTTCAAATTTGGGAAACCTGTTAGATATTGTGCTCCTTCTTCCGATAAACCTGGCTGCATGTCGAGATACCTATCTGGGTCACTACTTCTGTATCTACTAAATCCTGTATACAGCATGAGTGCATCACAAGATCTTATCTGCTCTTCATACCTGGACAACTCTTCTACGCTTATCTTCTCTAAGTCATCCTTTATGATTTCAAGGAGCAATGGGTTGTAAAAGATGAATTCACTTATATCAAATTGATCAAGCGTTGCTCCGTCAACGACCATATGATAGGGTACATCAATGTGTGTTCCTGTGTGAGTTGTTAAATTTTCTATTAAACTTGTATTGCTTCTATCACCTTTTAGGATGAGTGTTCTCGGTACAATCTTCGGTTTACCTAAGCTCTTCAGCGAAACAGTTTCCTCTTCTCCGATAGTATATGAAAATCTAATAATCAGAAGACTTCACCTGAATGCTACGATTTGAATGCACCTTGCGACATTTAAAGCATTCCGATCCTCTTTAAGTTTTCCTCTAGCCTTTGTACCTCTTCTCTTGATAGTTTTCTGAAGGGTTTTCTGGCGAAGCCTACGTCTATTCCTCTAAGCCTTAAGGCTTCAAATATTGCCGGATAGGTTGGGAAAAGATGCATTACCTCCCTTAATCTTATTATATCGAGTTGGACTTTGGTTGCTTCAACATATTTTCCTTCACGTAATAGATTGAAGGCTTTAACATTTATTTCTGGAAAGACGTTCGCTAGTCCTGAAATGCAGGCTCTCGAACCAGCAAGGTATGCTGGAACTAGAAGTGCCTCTGTGCCTATTATGAATTCAAAGCCTTTCTTATGTACGGTTGTTAAAAACTCATAAAACTTGACAAGGTCGAAGCAGCTGTCCTTTATTCCTGCTACACCCTCATCAGCCAGCCGGCTTAAAAGAGAAGGCTTTATCGGGTTCCCGCTTCTAGCAGGATTATTGTAAACGAATACAGGTATTCTTACCTTCGATATCAGTCCTTTAAAAAATTCAAGAATCGACTCATCATCGTATGCGTAATAGTAAGGAGGAACTGATGCGACAGCGTCTGCACCAACATCTTCCGCATGTTTAGCGAGATCTAAAACTGTATCGATATTAGAGGATCCTACATGAACGATAACCTTTGCCTTTCCTTTTGCAGAATCAACAACAACTTCAGCAGTTCTTTTCCTTTCCTCGGTAGTCATCGCAGGCCCCGTTCCATATGTCCCGCAAATAAAGAATCCACTTATACCTTTTTCAGTCAAAAAATTCACCAAAGCCCTAAGCCCCTCTTCATTCAATTTTCCGTCATTTTTAAAAGGAGTAACCAAAGGAGGAATTATTCCCTCAAACATCATAACTAATGGGTTAACACGCATATATAAAAACTTTCTCTTAAGGTACGAGATGATGTTATGATAAGATTTTAGTAAGTTGTCTAATGTTTTTGTCCTTTGGGCTTGTATTTTTATGTCTCTATGGTTGTCTTGTGTCCGGTCTTCAGCCTCTTGTAGATGTTGTGAGGATAGAGTCTTCAAGAGGAATAAGACGCCTTTGGAGGTGAAGGTTCACCTTACATGGATCCTTACTTGGGGGGAAGCTTTTTGGTATATCCTTTATACACAAAAAAGAACATTTTTGTAGAGCTGTTTTAGAGGGGGTTGCTTTCTCAATAAAAGACTGCTCTTCAATCTTTGAAGAGTTAGGTCTAAAACTAGATGACCTAAAAGATGACTTAAGAATAATAGGAGGAGGAAGTAAAAGTAAGTTATGGAGACAAATGATTGCTAATGTTTTTAATAAAAGGCTACTTAAACCAGTTTCAGGCGATGCCTCCTTGGGTTCAGCGTTATTAGCTGGTGTGGGAATAGGAATTTTTAAAAATTTGAAAGAGGCTGTAGAATCAAATGTAAAAATTGAAAATATCACTACACCCAACTTCTCTTCATATGAAACCTATAATAAGTTTTTTTAAAATTTATAAGCTTATATCGAAGCGTTATCCTCCAATATATATAGGTCTCTGTATCAAGCTCTCAGCAGAATCAAAAGTAGAAAACCTCTAATTAAAACTTTCTCCAAGAAAGTTGTAATGAACTCAGCAATATTATAAGCCAACAAATATAAAAGTGCTAGAAAAATAGTCAGATTCTAGCCTAAAGATTTTTCTTAAGCACATGTAGCTTTATTATCTGACAGTGAACTTTGGAGAGCCGGCAGCGTCTTCATTAAGTTCTATGCCTAATCCTGGGAGATCAGTAACTTCAAAGTATCCTCTTTTTGGTTGATAGTTTGGTTTGCAGAGTTTGATGTTTTCATCCTTTAGAGCGTACGTGTGGTGCTCGTGTATAACGAAGTTCGGTATAGCTGTATTTAACATTCGATCAAACTAAACTACACATATTCGACAAAAAGACAGAAGAACTAATATACTAAACCCTCGACATTCTTTTTATAGCATACAATAGCTTTCCTGAAAAGACTCACTTTCAGCGCCAGCCTACACCCTTACACTCAGCTTCCCAACATAAGCCTTACAAAAAAATTTATATTATGAAAATCTTATGCCCTTTTTGGCGAGGCCCATCCAGAAAAAAACATCGGTCCTTCTACCAACCTTTTTAGGTTCAGACATACAAGGATGGGCCTCTACCACATCCTTAAGGCTGCAGCAGGATGTTGTGCAAAACGTTAATTTATAGCATGTAAAACTAAAATATCTTATGTGAGAAGATTTTGGATGGAATGAGTTGGGCTGAAAGGCATCCCATGAAAGCTAGGA
>DTPJ01000049.1 GCA_011334435.1 Candidatus Poribacteria bacterium
AGTGAATTAGCAGAAATGAAAGTCCAGTTAGCGAATGCGGAACAGGCAATAGCTAAGGCAGAAGTTGAAAATAGACTTGCTTTTATCCTAAATGCACCTAAATATGCTGAACAGAAATATAATGAAGCAGATAGATTACTCAAAGAAGCAAAATTAGCTTTGGCAAGCAGGGAATTTGATAAAGCTACTATGTTGGCAGAAACATCCGCAAAACAAGCAGTAGATGCCCAAACAGAAGCAAAAGCTAATGCAGAAGCTGAAAATGCAGAAGTTGCCAAGAAGAAAGACAAAGCGATAATTGCAATGACAAGGGCAGAGTTTGCATTAGAAGAAGCCCATAAATCTATGGCTGATCGATATGCTAAGGAAATATACGATCAAGCAGTCCGAGCTTTGCAAGATTCAAAGAAATCTTTTGACTCCGCTGATTATGAAAACTCCGCTTCACTTGCTGAACAAGCTAAACTTTCGGCGTCTAATGCGTTGGCAGTAGTGACGACAAAGAAAAAAGAGGAGAAGAAAAGTGAAGAAATAGAAGAGATAAAAGCTAACGCACTTGATGCCGTGGCAAAAGCAGAAAAAGCATTAGTTCAGGCTTTTAATGCTGGCGCAAGTGAATCTGCCGATGATTTATATAAACAAGCTAAAGATTCTATTGAAAAAGCTAAACAGGCTTTAAATAGAGGAGACTACGAAAGGTCTATCACATTGGCTCAAGAGGGCATCTTTAATGCCAATCTTGCCATAGCGAAAGCTAATATTACCAACGAATTAAAGAAAAAGAATGATGAGGTAATAAAAAATATCCTTAATGACGCCAAAGAAATTCCTAATGTAAATGTAAAAGAAACAGAAAAGGGCATTGCAATAAGCATAAGCTTTGATATTACTGCTAAAACAAAGACAGGTGAAGAGATCAAGGCTGATATTAAGCCAACTTTGAAGTCAATAGCTGAGTTGATCAAAAAATATCCTAATTATAGAGTTATAATAGAAGGTCATACAGATAATAGCGGTAATGATAAAAACAATTTGAAGCTGAGCAATGATCGTGCAAACCTATTATTGTTGCATTTTTCAACCGTTGAAGGTGTCCCATTGGATAGATTATCATCAGTAGGATATGGCGGTCTTAAACCCATAGCATCTAACAATGATGAAGCTGGACGTAAACAAAATAGAAGGTTAGATATTGTTATATTGGTTAAATAATGCCAATAGATATTAGTCTCATTAAAACTGAAACCATAAATTATTAAAGAAAATTTAGATGAAGATTAGATTTAATAATCCAATTGTAATATTATTATTTTCTCTGATTGCCATAAGTTGTTCCAGAACTCCTAATCTTAATATAACTTCCCAACCATCAGATGCAACGATCCTTCTTGACGGAAAAGAGATAGGAAAGACACCTTTTAAGGTAAAAATTACGAAAGGCGAACACAAGCTTTCAATAAGCAAATTAGGTTACATGCCAGTATATAAGCTAATATCCGTCAAAAAAAGCGAAGACATAAATATTAAACTTAACAAACATACACTTGAAGATATGGTTAAAGTTCCCGCAGGTGAATTTCTAATGGGAAGTAGCGACGAAGAGATCAAGAAGGTTGTCAGAGATTTAGGCGGAGGAGAGTTAGGTCCAGATGTAGAATGGTTTTCTGCTGAAAGACCACAACACAAAGTATATCTTGATGAGTTTTATATTGATAAATATGAAGTGACAAATGAGCAATATAAGCAGTTTATCATAGCCACAGGGAGAGCAACACCAAGACATTGGGAAGGCGGAGATTATCCAAAAGGCATGGGCAATTATCCGATCGTGTATGTAAGCTGGGAGGACGCAGATGCTTATGCAAAATGGATCGGCAAACGACTTCCAACAGAAGCGGAATGGGAAAAAGCAGCACGAGGGACTGATGCCCGTATATGGCCATGGGGAAATGACTTTGACAGGGCGAAATGTAACGTTGAATGTTGGGAAGGCTCTGGTCCTAAACCAGTAGGAAGCTATCCTAATGGTGTAAGTCCTTATGGTGCTTATGATATGGCTGGAAATGTCTGGGAATGGACAGATAGCTTTTATGATCCTTATCCCGGCTCTAAATATGTCTCTCCCGAATTTGGGAAAAAACTGAGAGTTTTGCGAGGCGGTTCTTGGTATCACTATGACAGTCTCGGTCCTATAGGTGCAAGGTGTGCTTCACGAGACAGAGGAACAGCACAATCTGTTTCTTACGTCGCTGGATTCAGATGTGCCATCGGTGCCAAAGAGATCGCTACTTCGCAATAATTATTGACTGCATTTAATATAAATCCTTATGTATATCAACTTTTGTTGTCCAAAAAGTTAGTAGTTTAATATATTCCTGAAAGGAAAAATCTTTATGAGCAAATATGATCTAACGATAATCGGTGGAGGACCCGGTGGATATGTCGCTGCAATACGAGCTTCTCAGTTAGGTATGAAGACGGCATTGATTGAGAGAGAAGCAGTTGGCGGAGTTTGCCTAAACTGGGGATGTATCCCTTCAAAATCCCTATTAAAAAATGCCGAAGTGTTATCTTATGTCAAAGAAGCAGAAAAATGGGGTATTACATTTGATAATATGCGATATGACTTGGCAAAGGCAATGGATCGCAGTCGCCAAGTTGCAGAAAGGCTTGTCAATGGTGTAAAATTTCTATTAAAGAAAAATAAAGTTGACGTCTATGAAGGCGAAGGATTTATAACAAAAATAGGGCAAATTGAAGTTAGACCTAAGGGTGAATTAGTTGAGGCAAAAAATATAATAGTTGCCACAGGTGCTAGACCACGTATAATCCCTGGACTCAAATTTGATGGCGAGGTTATCATTAGCAGTTATGACGCTTTGAAGATGAGAACTGTCCCGAAAAACTTGGTTGTTGTCGGTGGCGGAGCAATAGGCGTAGAATTCGCTTATTTCTATCGCACTTATGGCAGTGAAGTAACGATTATTGAAATGCTTCCGCACATATTACCAAACGAAGACGAAGAGATAAGCATTATATTAGAAAAGTCGTTGACAAAGTATGGTATCTCAGTATCGCCAGCCAGCACTGTTAATCAAATATCTATTGATAATGGCAAAGCAAAAGTCAAATATACTTCGCCATCAGGTGAAAAAGAGATTGAAAGCGAAAAAGTGCTAATATCAATCGGCGTGCAAGGAAATAGCGAAAATTTGGGACTTGAAAATCTCGGCGTTAAAATAGAAAAAGGATTTATTCAGGTCAACGATAAAATGGCTACCAATGTTGAAGGGATTTATGCCATCGGTGATGTAACAGGACCTCCGTTATTAGCCCATGTCGCTTCTGCACAAGGGATTCATGCCGTTGAGGGCATCGCTGGACGGGAAATAGAACCGTTATCCTATGAGGACATGCCAAGAGCGACTTATTGTCACCCACAAGTTGCAAGCTTTGGTTTGACAGAGGCACAGGCAAAGGCAAAAGGCATCAAAGTTAAGATCGGTAAGTTTCCATTTTTAGGCAACGGCAAAGCCATCGCTATTGATGATTTTGAAGGCATCGTGAAACTTGTTGTTGATGCTGAATATGGAGAATTGCTTGGGGCGCACATCATAGGACCAGAGGCATCAGAATTGCTTGCAAGTATTAGAATGGCTAAGGAACTTGAATATTCTGCTGAAGATGTTGGAAGGACAGTCCATGCCCATCCGACACTTTCCGAAGCCATTATGGAAGCTGCTTTATCTGCAAGTGAAGGTGCAATACATATATAAAATACATTTTTTTGATAAAAATGCAAAAAAATCTTTAAATAATGCGAACTTATGCAATTTTTTGCTTGACTTATGCTATTTACTATCGTATAATCATCGCAGAAAAGGCATTATGAGCTTGTGTCTTATTAGATCACAGGAGGAGGGCTTATGACTAAACAAGACTTAGTAAATGAGGTGGCTAAAGTCGGAATAACAAAAAAAGCTGCGGCAGCTGCAATTGACGCTATGATTGATGCCATAAAAGGTGCACTTGCCAAAGGTGACAAAGTCAATCTCGTCGGATTTGGTAGTTTCTCAGTCAGAAAAAGAGCTGCTCGTGAAGGCAGAAATCCTCGCACAGGGAAAAAACTGAAGATACCCGCAAAGAATGTCCCTGTTTTTAAGGCTGGTAAAGACCTAAAGGATGCTGTCTGATTTCTGAAACTACTAACAAAATATCGCTGATACTTTGTCTTTGTGGCAAGATCACTCGTCAGCATGCTGAGAAACCTCATGACTGTAAGCTTAATTGGGATAGACCCTGATTTGAGACGCTCCTAATGTATGTCTAACATACATAGATTATCGTCTTTTAATAAGAAAGTTAAGCTTACAGTCAGATGTTATCCACCCTAATTTCTTCCCATGAATTCTATTTCAAACACTACTAAGGCAATTTTTTTCGGAGCTACAGCATCAATTCTATGGAGCACTGTTTTCGTCGCAGGTAGGTATCTTTGCGATGTTATGGGCATGCACCCAACGCTTGTCGCTTTCCTTAGGTTTTTCAATGCAGGTATTGTTGCAATATTATATATTCTGATCACGGGCAAAGCTAAAAGCCTAAAAGCTCTGATTGATCAACCGATTATGATAAGTATATTAGGATTTATCGGCATATTTGGCATGGGAAGTGCAGTCTTTTTAGCTTTGAAGCTAAGCACCGCAGTTGACGTCAGTATTATAATGAACTCCAACCCAATTTTTATTGTCCCATTAGCTATTTTAATCGGAGAATCTATAACCCCTCTTAAATTTGTTGGAACCATAATCGGTTTATTTGGCTGTTTATTAGTAATCAATGGAAGTCTTACCGAATTTGGGATTATCAATAGTGAACATTTGATAGGCAATCTCGTCGCTCTTGTATCTGCCCTTTGCTGGGCTATTTATACAATTATGGGCAAAAAAATTGTCCGAAAACACGGCGGATTGACAATAACAAGCCTTAATATGATTATCGGTTCTGTCCCATTATTTATATTATGTATAAGTCTTGGTCAATTATCTATTCCCTCATTAAAAGAATTTTTGATCATAGAATATCTTGCCATTTTTCCCACTGCCATAGGTTTCATTTTTTGGTATAAAGCTCTTGAAAATATAGACGCTAATCAGTTAGGACCTTTACAATATCTTGTCCCTGTCGGAACAGCGATAATATCAATTTTCACCCTTGATGAAGAGATTAAACTTGCCTCAATAATAGTTATTTTATTGATATTCTTCTTAATATACCTATCAACGATAAGAAGAAATACATAAAATCCTCATCATTCCCGCTAATAATTACCCGCCAGTATGAACCAATTATCATCATGAAAGATTTATAAAGAAAACCGAACAATTATAATTTTTTATCGTCTAAAATGAGGAAAGCTAAAAATCTAAAAAATTCCGAGTTTTTAATGCTAAATTCGTATAATAGGTTTATGACAATTAATTTCGTTTTTTAATCAGGTAATCTTTTTTATGAATAAGAAGGAGTAAAAATCATGAAGAAAATCAATCTAATTCTCGCAATAATAATCGGTTTTGGTATGATATTATTGGTATCTCATTTAATTTATGCTCAACAGCAAGGCGGTGGACAGCCCCCACAAAATCCTCAGCAAAGACCACAGTTTGACCCTCAACAGATGATGGAACGAAGAATGCAACAAATTATGGAACGACTAAAACTTAGTGATGAAGAATCCGCTATTATAAAGCCTAAAATTGAATCGCTTACAAGGATGCGTATGGAACAAGGACAAGAATTAAGACCATTGATGGAAGCATTACAAAAAGCGTTAGATTCAAAGGATACTAAACAGATCGCATCCGCACTGAAAGCGGTAAAAGACAAACGAGCAGAACAAAAACAAGCCTATGAAAAAGCAGAACAAGAACTGTTAGAACTATTGACAGTTGAGCAAGAAGCAAGTCTAACCGTTATGGGTGTTGTAAACAGCGACGGAATTGGAATGATGTTTGGAGGTTTTAGACCCGGCGGTCCTGAACAAGGTAGAGAACAGCGACAAAGACAGGGAAATCAGCAAAGACAAGGCAATTAGCCATTTGACTTCCTGCTCAAGCGGGAGTGATTTTTCCATGAGTTTTTTCACTTCCGCAAAAGCAGGAATAAATTCTAAATCTATCTTTCTAAATTTGAAAAGCTTTATTTTGCTTATCAATGTTTGTTTGGAGTATGTAAATGAAGTCACAAAAAAAGAGCCCAGGCGTTTTAATATTCCTGATCATCGTTTTTTTCGTAGGTCTCGGACTGAAATACAATAAGACTATGATCAATTATTTTGGGAAAAAACAGCCATCAGGGATAAATGCAACCATAGACAATAAAACGTGGTCTAAAAATACATACTCAAACGGAACAGTAATAAAAAGCCTATCAGATTGTCAGGTAATAGTCCGTAAAAATATGTTTGAGCCTTTGGGCGGGAGAAAAATTGAGGTTTCTTTAACAAACCAGACAGCACAACCGACTGTATCTAAAAAACAAGAACCACCAAAACCTCCTCCCGATCCTATATATGAATTGGTCTTGACAGGGATAGTATTTATCAATAATGAGCTTTTAGCACTTATTGAAGATAGTTCCAAAGGCAAGTCATATTATCTAAGAAAAGGCGATAAATTGAAGGATTATGTTATTGAGGAGATCAAAGATAATGAGGTGGTCCTTGTAAATGGAGATTCAAGGATCACTCAGACTTTGGGATCAAAGACCTATTATAATTTAAATGGGAAATTGCTTGCATCTAAACCAGTTAATACAGTGGTTTCATCATCTATTGCAAGAGAAACAAATGACAGGTCAAGCCCACCTGTTGCGATGAGTAACGCAAACAGTGCTTCTTTAAATCAATCAAGTGGCGGTTCAGATTCATCAGCTAATAGCGGCGCCAATTTAAGCCTAATTGAACAGATGAAAGCTAGGCGAAAAAGGGAGTTAGGACAAGAATGAAAGATCAATATAAAATATCGCTAATAATCCTATTAAATATCCTGATGCTTGGGTTTATTCTAAACAATTCAGGCATTGCTCAGACAAACTCATCAGGAGAAAATGGACGTTTAATTTCTATGAAGTTTAAAGATGCTGATTTGGATTATGTCCTTGACTTCTTTTCAAAAGCTGCTGGCTATACGATCATCAAAGACGCTGATATTAAAGGGCGTGTCACAATAATAAGCGATAAAGATATTCCCGTTGATCAGGCACTTTCAGTTCTCAATTCAATCTTGACAATAAAGGGATATTCCAGCATTTCAAATGGCAAAACACTGAGGATCGTCTCGCTTGATTCTGCTAAAAGGGAAAATACTCAAATAAAAGTAGGCACAGACCCCGATCAAATTGAGGCAGATGATACCATCGTTACACAAATAATGCCTCTCGTTTCTGCTAACGCAGCACAAATTGTAAAGGATTTGAAAGACCTTATACCTTCTTACGGCATTATGGTAGCCCATAATCAAAGCAATTCACTAATCCTTACTGCGACATCAGCAAATATCAAACGGTTTGCACAAATTGTTAAAGAGTTGGACATACCAATGTCTGATGCGATAAAAGTTGAAGTTTTTCAGATAAAATATAGAGATGCGACAAATTTAGCAACTGTTCTCACAAATCTTTTTAAGACAGAAGGCACAAGCACTACTCAGCAAGAGCAAGCCCGAATTGCAGCTATGCAACGATTTAGAGGTGGTCCTGGTGGTTTTGGTCCACCCGGCATGCAACAAGGTGAAGGAGATCAACAAACATCTACTACTGATAGCCAAATATTGCAAATACGAAGCAATGTAAAAGTTGTTGCTGATAAGGATACAAACTCCATAGTCGTTTCTGCCAGTAAAGAAAACATTGATCTGATCAGAAGTATAATAGAAAAACTTGACACTCAAATAGTCGGTCAGGCAGAGACACGAATCTTTTCACTTCAACACGCAGACGCCACAGAGGTTGCCGATGAATTGAGCGATCTATTTAGGACGTCAACAAGCACATCAAGACAAACTCAGTCAATATTCGGTTTTAGAGGCGGGTTTCCCGGACAGATAGGACCAGGAGGACCCCAATTTCAACAGCAAGGCACAGGTCAAAGTGGCACAGGGATATTAGGTCTGCCAGAGATTAACGTTGTTGCGGATACACGCACTAATTCTGTTATAGTAACTACTACAACTCAACAGATGGAAAATATCGGATTATTGATTAAACAGTTAGACGTAGATGTATCAGAATATGGGGAGACAACCGTAGTTTATCCACTTGAAAATGCCAACGCATCTACTCTGGCTCAGGTCTTAAACAACTTGTTCCAGACAACTGCATTTGAACAAAGACGAGGAATGACGTCAATATCTGCCCGTGGTGGTGTTATGGGAACAGCAGCAGAAACCATAGAGTCCGCACGTGGATTGACAGGCAACGTCAAAATCGTCGCAGAAACTACAACTAATTCACTGATCATTACAACTTATGAAAGAAATATTGAAACACTAAATAAAATCATAAAAAGTTTGGATATTATACTTCCACAAGTGTTGATAGAAGCCAAAATTGTTGAGGTAACGTTAGACGATAGCAGTAAATTCGGCATAGAGTGGATGTGGGAACATACCACAAACTCGGGTGGGAAAAGCTATCAGCAGAACGGGACGACAAATTTTGGTTTAAGCAATGAAGTTTATGGTTTGAAATATGCTATACTCGGTCAAACAATTGAGAGTTTGTTAATGGCTTTGGAAAAGAACACCAAAGTAAATGTCCTTTCTACGCCAAAGATTTTAACAGTAGATAACAAGCAAGCTATAATCAATATCGGTCAGGAAGTCCCATATCTTGAAAGCACACAACAGACAAATACAGGATTAGTGACCAGTTACAGCTATAAAGATGTAGGTGTAATATTGACTGTAACTCCACGCATTAATAAATCTGGGACTGTCTCGCTTGATGTGAATCAACAGATAAATAATCTAATAGAATTTACGCTTTTCAACGCTCCTATTATTGCCAAGAGAGAAGCCTCTGCATCTGTGACAGTGAAAGATGGTCAGACGATGATTATCGGCGGAATTATGCAGGATAATAAAACAGAAACTATAAATAGAGTTCCAATACTGAGTTCTTTCCCATTTATCGGCAATTTATTCAAAAGAAAAGAGGTAACTTCAACAAAGACTGAGCTGATCGTTTTTATAACCCCTCATATCATACGAAATCCAGAAGATGCCAACAAATTACAGACAAGTTATGGCAATAAGTTGCTACAAAACGCAACTATGAATTCCGATAGTAATACTTCCAAATAACAAATCTCATTAATTACCCTTATTTTTGCTTTTTAATAAGTGCTAATCAAGCCCACCAAATATTATGTTTGCTCCAACACTGATTATGCGACCCGATTGCGGAATTCCACGATAATATATGACATCTTCCCTGTCAAGAGTATAACGACCATCAATGAATATATTGACAAGCCTATAAAAAGACTTACTGATCCGCACATAGCCAAAAGCGAGATTTTCAGGTGTAGTGCTAACATTATATTCTGTCAAGGTTTCTGATTTGTCAAATTGTGTTGGCTGATAGTTCCAGAAGCAACCGCCTATTGTTATAGTCCCACTAAGCGGTCTGCCTAAATATATACCGCCATTAGCCATATTTTCAGGATCAAAGAGCTGATTGTCAAACCTCTGGTATCTATAATTAGCAAATATGTTGAATGATCTAAAAATATTTAACTCAAAAGACGCTTCACCTGTTATAGATTCAGAAGTTTTAGCATTGATAGGTTGCCATATATGGTTTGAAAATTGTATCCAAGTTATTCTACTTTCTGGCTTGCTATAAAAACCTTTCGCAGATAGCTTTAGCCTAGTCATAATGTCTATATTAAAAGAGCCATAAGCCTCCCAATAGTCATCTGGATCAAGAGAGATGTTCACAATTGATGACTTTGATTGCCAATATAGGTCGTCAAAGTTCGGAAATACTACTTTTCGGTGATAACCAATGCTCAGTTGGACATATTTCGGCACAATTGAAAATTCAACGTCTGGAATGATATACCATTTGTATTTAGAATCATAAGTTCCAGCGGGACTTAGCCTGAATTTGATGAAACTCGTCAAATTGGCTATATTAGAGACATCAAGCAAAACTGATTTTCTTGTCTCTAAAGTTTTAGGATCGCTTCTAACAGTCTGATCGCTTAGTCCTGATATTCCTAATTTTGCCTTAAAATCAACATCAAAGCCAGCGGACACCTTCCTAATCAAATTCAAATATCCCGTTCCAGAAGCATAACTATATCGTCTTTGTGTATTATCTATAAAAGAAGACCAAACGCTACTGCCTTGAAGTTCAATTTTATCGGAGTTTTTGCCGGGTCTTTTATATATTATTCCTGCGGAGTTTCTTATCCTTGATTGATCTGTTTTGTTATCAATGACAAGCTCTTGAGAATTTCGTTGAGCCATAAGATTAAGGCTTTGATTTTGACCAAGCATCGCATTAATTAGTCCGTAAAGCCTATCTTCAGACTCGTTAAAATCCATATATCCATCGCCGAATGGTTCGGAGAAATCGCTTCGTATTTGCTTATATTTTAGATGTATAAACGTTGATGATAGATAACCTGTTGAACGATAAACGCTTTCAAGCGAAGGCAATGGCATATATCTTCCCTCTGGAAATCCTGATATTTCCCTTTGAAAATATTCTTTATTCTTCAATGCTCCAACTCTTAGCCTTTGGTTATGGAAAGCAAAACCTGCCTCACGATTATTCCAAACATCGGGATTTTCGTTAACGCCTGTTGAAAATGTAAAAGCGGCGGTATTCCACGCCCTCGCAAAAGGGATACTCAGTGAATAATGATGTCTCGCCTTTATCCTGTCAACCACTAATTGACTTCTCGGATATTCTTCCCTGAGAACAGGCTGAGCACCTTTGGGAACTAAAACTAACTTTTCATCACGAGGATTCTTTTCCTCAAAAGGTTCAGAAAACACATTGCTTGATAGTAAAAAGAACAAAGCGAATAAACAGGATAATGATATTATATACTTTGTCATTCTAAAATCCTTATGCTGGATACTAAATACTGAAAACCTTTATTTTCTAACAATAGTTATTTATTGCCAAGAGATACGTCCGCTTAATTTAACAGGCCAACTTGTCGGATCGTTTATACCATCAGATAGGCTCTTGAACTGCCAACTTCTGATCCTTTTCGTTAGATCATCTTTTACTCTTGCATTTAAAGAGGCATCGTGAAAATCAATTGATGAGACTTTTGGTCCGTTACTGCTTGAATCCAAAACGACCGTTATCTGTAAAGTCTTCGGTATATTAGGCAATTTGGCATTTTGCCAATCTTCATATAATTTTCGCAAGGCATGGATGTCTCTATTTATTTCATCTTGCAATGCGTCTCCATAGTTGCGTTCAGGAGTTTTTTCAACAACTGTGGATTTTCCACTAGACATATCTTTGCCAAGATCGGCTTTGAAACCTTCCTTTTCAATAGCACTACGTTTATCATCAATAGTTGAGGCTTTTCTTGGAGATTCTTTAATATTATCATTAGCCGATGCAGTTCTAACCAATAAGTTAGGGTTGCTTCTTGGCGAATTTAGGTCAATGCCAGTTGAACCAGGACCTCCGGGTCCGCTTCCACCTTTTCCTGACCCTGATCCTGTTCCGCCATATCCGCTTCCAGTTCCCATACCACCTGTTCCAGAACCATCGCCAAGCCCAATTCCTGTTCCTTTACCGCCAGCACCTTTTCCTGTGCCAGTAGCTAAACCCTGACCAGGTCCATCTTCACCGAGACCTCTTGATCCTCCGCTTCCGCCTCTGCCGGGTATGTCTGCCCTACCAGTTCCCCTGCCTTTTTCATTAACGCCAAACTGAAATCCAGAAATATCTTTCCCACCTGCGCCGAAATTTTCACCTGTCCCCGCTGGTATAACCATATTGTCATATATACGTTCACTTCTAATCCCTGTCCCACCTGACTGTGTGATAATATCTTTATTGACAATACCACCGGCGGACATCATACCGGGACGATCTCCGGGATTGCCTCTTGTGCCTTTAAGTCCGGGCGAACCAGCCGAACCCTGACCTCCCTTATTCCTGTTATTCAATAGAGCAGCTTCCCATGCGGGTTTTGTCTCAACCTTCTCAGGGACAGATTTTTGAACAACTTGTTGTTTTTCTTTCATAGTTACTTTGGATTTTTCAGTAACTACGGGTTTAAACTTTTCCTTAATCTCTATCCTTGGCAAAGGTTCTTCTTCCTTTAAGAATAGAACGTCAAGGCTTTTTGTCCTATCATAAGCCCTGAACGGAAATGTCATTTCAGGTTGCTTAACCGCGACATAAGATAGAACAACCGCCATTAGAAAATGAAAAATGCTTGAACTTACAAAAATGATAAGAGGCAATTTTTTTCTTTTTCTATATTCCTGTTGCCTTTTTTTGTCATTTATTATGATCCTCATCATTTTAGCTTTTGGTAACATTATTAATCCCACCTTTTTAGTGACCAGTAATCAGTGATGAGAGATTATTTTTTGCCACATATTTATTATTTTCCACCAGACGTGCCAGTTAGTTGAGCGATCCCAGCTTTACCTACTAACCGCCATTGTTCAGAGTTGCTATTAACAAGTCTATTAAACCATGATTTGGCTTTTTCCGCATCGTTTTGTTGCATATAGCATTTCGCCACTATATAAGCTGATTCTTCCCATAATCCGTTGATGGATTGATATAATGCCCAAGTGTCCAAAGCTCTTGACTTTGCTTCATTAATCTTTCCAGAATCAAACTCAATCTTCGCCAAAAGATTTTGCATTCCTACTGTATATTCATCAGGCATATTTTTTGTCTTTTCACTGTCAATCCAGCTTTCAGCAAGATTTCGTGCTTCAATCAAATTCTTCTGATCATAGGCAACTAAGGCTTTAAGATAGTTAGATTTAATTTTAAGACTTTCATTAGCAGGGTTAAGCCTTTGAAGGTTTGACATAGCACTATTTGGGTTACCTTCTTCATAATAGCAACGACTGATCATAAATTGTGCCTCGCTAATGATCGGAATTTCAAGATTTTCGCCATCTGCAATATCATAAAGATTTTGTGTCTTTTCTGGAAAACTTGTCCTTAATTTTGTCCCACGATTTAAGACTTGTTCATAAGTATCTCGTGCTAATGCAAAAGATTGTTTTACTAACTCAGGAGTTTGCGCCTGTCTTTGATTTTGTTTGGCGACTTGGAATAGGGACTCTGCCTGCCAAAAATTAGCCCTTAAAAGCAAATTGCTTATAACTGCTACATCTAAATCAGGCGGAGTATATTGACCAGTAGCAATCTTATTTATTAAGCCATCTATGACTTGAACACATCTTCCGAATTCGTCAGCAGCTCTCTGATAGCTTCTGTCAAATTTATACATAATTGAACCAAGTTGAAAATGAGCGATGGCTTCGGACTCAGTGCCGGGATATTTCGTGACAAGTTCGTTATAGGCATTTTCTGCGGCGAGTTTTGCCTCCCGATCGTTGGTTTGCTGAGCCCTTTCATAATAAATTTCCGCAATACGGATTAGAGCATTATCCGCAAGTTCGCTTGTCGGGTATGTCTGAGCCATTAAACGTAGGGACTTTTCTTCGTTGACTTTATCTCCCATAAGACGATAACATCTTCCGATCTCATATAAAGCATCGTCAGCATATTCGCTTTCTGGGTAATTTTGAAGAACTTTTGTATATTCATCTACTGCCTTAGGATATTGCTTCGGATCATAGGCACCAAGAGAGTATGTGCAAAAACCTATTTCAAATTGAGCGTCATCAGCCCTAGAATTATTTGGAAATCGCCTTATAAGTTCCCTATAATCATTAATGGCTTGTCTGAGATTAGATGCGATCTCTTGGTCTCCTGTTCCCATTCTTGCAGAGAGATAACCTCTCCAAAACAATGCATCGCCAACAGCTTGATCGTTATCACTGCTTTTTCCGAATTTCGCTAATATTGTGTTGAATTCTTGTATTGCTTCATTATTTTTGCCTTGTTTATATAACGATAATGCAAGATTAACTCTTGCCTCTGCTTCATTAACAGAATTTGGATATTTTGATACTATCTCGCTATAAGCTTTTTCTGCGTCTGAATACCTTTGCATATCAAAAAGGCTGTCTGCCCTACGCATTAACAGATCAAGCTCAATATCGGGGATTCTGGTTAATGATAACTCACGTTTAAGCACATCCCATTGTGCTAATGAACCGTTAATATCGCCTTTTTTCTCTTTTGAAGTAGCGATCTCTGCAAGTCCTCTAAGACGCCATTTCTGATAAGCGGGTGAGATGCTCTCAAACGCCTTTATTGCCTCGTCCCATTTTCCAAGCTTCTGGTATCCTCTACCCATCATAAAGATTGATTCACCATAATATCCATCTAATTCTTTCGCCATTTGTGTATCTTTGCCTTCTTTTTTCCAATATTTCTCCACACTCTTATTTGATTCTATAAACGAATTTACAGACTGTTCATATAGATTTTGCGTTCTTTTCATCAATTCAGGAGATGTCTCTGTGTCTATCCTTGATGCCTCAGAGAAATAAGACCATCCTAACCAATATTGGGCAATAGCTATTAGATCGTCTTTATTAATGGATTTTGCGGTTTTCAGTGCTTTTTCAAAATTTTCTATTGCGGAATTAAATTGTTTAGCGTTGAAGGCATAATCGCCAATTTCTAATGCGGAATCAACTTCATATCTTGTATTTGGATAATTTGCCATAATGGTTTTGAAGTCTGCCAAAGCCTTTTCCATTTGTCCGAGTTGTTTTTCACATCTCGCTTTTTCTAAAAGTGCAACTTTAGGTAATTCAAGGCTTGATGGGTCTGTTATATATTCTTGGACAGAGACAACACGACCATAAGATTCAACCGCTTTCTCTAAGTATTTATTCTTCTCAACTTGGCTTGTTGCTGATTCTGCCATAATTTTATAGACA
>DTPJ01000242.1 GCA_011334435.1 Candidatus Poribacteria bacterium
TGACTGTTACAATCCAAATGAAAACGAAAGAATCAGCGGAAAATGCCTCAAAAAAGCCACATGTTCGCAGGATAGATGAATATACAGTTGAATGCAAAGTTGATAGACATTGTGATGTAGTTAAATGGATAGTGGGGGCAGGGTTACCAGATTAATTTTTTATAAACTAATGAACAAATTAATGAAGCATATTTCAAGGAGGGAAAATGATAAGCACAGCTATTATCTCTTTATTACCTTTGTATTTGATAACATCGTCCATAGTAGAAAACGTTGAGCTATCAAATGAACTTATAAGCATAGACACGCATAAAGAGTATCCAATTATAATTGATTATAAAAGATTGGACACTCAGTCGTGGTTTGGAGGTGCTGATCCTAATGAAAGATGGATAATAAGCGTTATTAAACCTGATCGGTCAATTGTAAACATTGACAACAATAATGTTCAGGTAAATTGTAATTTTTCAAAAGATCATGCGGAATATGATTTTATATGCTTTATTGAAAGTGATCAAGTTTTAAAGTTCACTACGAGCATATCTTTGGAGTCAGATCAAGTTATTTATAAAATAGGCAATATTAAGCCTAAAGATGGATACAAGCTATTTCGGGTAGATTTCCGTAAGAGCATACGTTTATACATTGATGAAAATGCCCCAAATGCTTCAATTTGTGGCGGAAACTTGGGACGCGATCGTAACCCATATTTCCTTGAAGATATAAAGAATGCGAGACCACGCGATCCTCAAAATATAGATATGATAATGTTCTGTCAATCAGGAGCGGTTGCGGTTGGTTATAATAATCTTGTTATACATCCGTGGCGGTTTCAGTGCAAAAGTCAGGGAAGCGACTTTGCCGAGTTTTGGTGTCCTCCATATACTCATACCGTCGTAGCAGGTGCAGGGGATAACTGGACAACAGAGGATTTAGGCGATTTCATTTGTAAGATCGGCATATTAGGAGATTACTCCGAAGACGGCGAAATTGATTGGCGAGATGGTGCTTCGTTTATCCGCGATAATTTGCCTAATGGTGTCCCGTTGTTTCAGGAATATATGAGATATGAGGCAAACGATGACTTTGACAACTTCATTGATGTTGTAAGAAGGATATATTATATAACCGACGGACGCCCTCAGTTATGTCTCCACGCTGCATGGCAATATTGGGGCTGGGATAGTGAGTATCCTGCTTATATGGAGCCAAACGGTGAATTTGGAGGACGTCCTGCACTTTATAGGCTTATGAGAGAGGCGTCAAAATACCGTTGTATAGTCTCTCTAATTCATAACTTTGATGATTCATATAAGGACTCACCCGCGTGGAATGAATCTATAATAATTCGCAGGGAAGATCAATCTTTATTAGAGGCGACAGCTTGGGCAGGTGGACGAAGTTATATCAATAGCCCATTTAAAATGGTTAAATTAGGATGGGCAAAGAAGGTAATTGATGGGTTAGTCTCACAAGGAGCAAGGTTGAGATTATTCTCTGACGTCCTATCCGCAGTGCCAGAAAGGGTTGACCACGATAAAGATTTTCCCGCCGATGTTTTGGCAAATCTTGTGCTTGGAAAATTCAAGATAATTGAAATGCTAAAAGAAAAAGGCATAACTGTCGGCAGTGAAAGCGTAACATATCCGTTTGTTGGCAAAATATGCACCGCACATTCAATGTCGCTTGGGATCTCTGATGATCCTAAAATCGTCCCATTAGGTCCGTTTGTGCTTCATGGGAAAATGGCTTATCAGTCGTGGGGTCATGGCTGTGATACGCTTTTAGCTGGTGTGGATAACACAACAGGATGGGACAACGACAGGATATATCTTTGGGCGATGGTCCTTGAACAATATGCAAATAAGCCAATGACTAATTATACACGTCAAAATGGGGTTTTCCGAACAGAATTCGGCAAAGGGACATTCGTTGAATGGGATAAAGCAAAATCTAACATCAAGGTTGTTGTAGATGGCAGATTAATCAGCAATGGTAAAAGCAGTTTTATCCCAAAGAAAACTCCTGATGTCTATTTGGTCTATTCCACAACACAAAATCCTCAAAAATACCCTAAACCACAGGGTTGGAATGATATATCCAAGCTAAAAATTTATAAACTAAGCGACAGAGGAGAAAAAAAGGTTGAGTTAAGCGGGTTAGTGTCCTTTGATGGGGATAACATAGTGTTTACGCTTAAACCACAGACACCATATAGGTTATGCTATGGTGAAGAGGCTTATTTGGCGGACAAGGCGATCCGCGAAACTGAGTTTGATCAACCTAATATAACATGGGAAGTTGATAATGTTATAGAGGCTTATCCATCTGCAACTAAGCCTTCATGGATACGTAAAAGCACACGAGTTGATCCTACGGGCAAAATTTTATATGTCGGTTGTGGTGCAAAGTTCCCAACAGAAGAGCAAAGCAGGAATCACGCAGTATCCATAGTTGCCAGAAAGCTAACATGGCAGGTCAGGCAGGTATATGTCAATCGCTCTCGTGAATATGAAAGACAGATGAACATTGATTATGACAAACTTGGCTTTGATAACTGGAACTTAGGATTAGATGTGACTCAAAATATGTATTCGCTTGATAAGATAAACGCCAGAGATGATGTTGAATGGTATATTGAAAAGTTAGAAAGCCATGATCCTGAACATAATGATTCGGCTATTATGTATAAGGCTTATGTCGCTGTGCCAGTGACAAAAAAGGAGATACATGATATATACGTAGAGGCGATAAGATATAATCTTAATTTGGCGAAAAAAGATTTGATCTTAGGCAAGGGAGATGAAGCACAACTTCAGAATAGAATTAAACTTTGGACGTATATGCTTGAAGAAGAATCAAAAAAAGATCAGTAATAAGGGTTGCAAACAAAGCACAAATGATAATATAATATAGTCACTGATTAAGGGATCAGTGATCAGTAATCAGTGATCAGTGATCTGTATAAGTGAAGAGTATGAGTTTATTTAATAATACTAAAGTTTGGACAATCCATAAAATGATAGTCTATAATAAAGTTAACCAAATTAATTTTTCAGTTTATGAAATCTCTCTAAATCTCCCTTTTCCAAAAGGAGAATTTTAAGGCTTTTTATCTAAAAAGAGAGCTTTCTTAGTCTCCCCCCTTTGAAAAATGGGGATAAAGGCTGACAAGGGTAAGTTTTTTCATAAAATCGCACAAAATGAGGCGTTTTAAGCTCCGATAGGAGCGTTATATTTATAGAAAAGTAAAATACAAAAATCTAAACTCCGAAGGAGTGATATATGAGAATGGTTCAAAGACAATGTTTTTATATTTCGCTCCTCTGGAGCTTTGTATTTTGGCTTTTATCGTTTCTATAAATATGATGCCCCTTCGGGGCTAAAAACAACATTATCTAACGTTAAAAATAACGTTTTCCCCTTAACTTAATGGCTATGGGATAAAGGGGGATTTAATGTTTTTTCTTGTTATTAAAAATAAATTTGGTTAGCTAACAATATTTTTTTAATTCAAAATTGTCCAAAGCTTAATAATACGGAGGCGTAAAAAATGGCAAAATTCGGCATAAATCTACTCTTATGGTCAGGTTCTTTTGATAATAAGTCGTTACCTTTATTCAAGAAAGTTGCTGATTTTGGCTTTGATGGTGTAGAGATTCCGATCTTTGACCCATCAATAGTTGATATAAAAGCCACAAAAGAAGCTCTTAAATCATCTGGATTAGAGGTTACAACATGTGCAATCTTAGGCGATGATAGAGACATTATAAGCGACGATCCTGCAATCCGTGAAAACGCCAAAAAATATATTAAAGATTGCATTGACATTAGCCATGAGTTAGGAAGCAATATTTTCTGCGGACCGCTTTATAGTGCTGTCGGCAAATTAGTAGGACGTTCACGCACAGCAGAGGAATGGGATCGGGCAGTTGAAGGTCTAAGCGAAATGGCAAAATATGCAGGCGAAAAAGGCGTCACATTGGCAGTTGAACCGCTAAACAGATTTGAGACATATTTTATCAATATTGCCCAAGATGCAGTCAAACTTGCCAAAGATATTAATCACCCAAACTTCAAAGTTCACCTTGACACATTCCACATGAACATTGAGGAAAAAGATTTATATAAAGCTATAAAAAATACTGGCGAATATCTTGCCCATGTTCACACTTGCGAAAATGACAGAGGGAGACCCGGCAGTGGAAATGTCAATTGGGACGGTGTTTTCAAGGCTTTACACGAGCTTAATTACAACGGTTGGTTGGTTATAGAGTCGTTTGTTCCTGCGATTGAAGCCATTGCAAAAGCTGCTGCTATATGGCGTGAGATAGAGCCGGGCGGAGCAGATGTCATAGCAAAAGAGGGATTAAATTTCATAAAAAGCCGAATGCAATAGTTAAATTCCTATGGATATAATAAATAAAAGCCATCAAGGCGTCACGTTTAGATCGTTGCTTATTGCCTTCATATTGATACCGATAAATTGCTATTGGGTTATTGAGATGGAGGTAATAAGATATTCTGGTCATCCTGTGACCATATCAATATTTTTTAACGTTGTTTTCAACTTATTTGTCCTTATAGGGCTAAATCTACTGTTAAAAAGATTTCTGCCAAAGCATGTCCTTTCGCAAAGCGAACTGCTTGTAATATATATAATGCTTTCGCTTGCATCAGGCATTGCTGGACATGATATGTTAGAGATATTAGTCCCAATGCTTGGACATGCCTATCGTTTTGCAACTCCTGAAAATGAATGGTCAGAGCTTTTCTTCAACTATCTTCCTAAATGGCTGACAGTTAGCAACGAATCCGCCCTCAATGGCTATTACGAAGGTGATGTAAGCCTCTACACAATATCACAAATTAAGGCTTGGCTACCTGCGGTGCTATGGTGGACTGCGTTTATAGTTGCCCTCGTTTTTGTTATGCTCTGCATAAATGTCATCGTCAGAAAACAATGGACGCAGACAGAAAAGCTCAGTTATCCTATAATTCAACTGCCCTTAGAGATGACAAGTCCAAGCCTGAGTTTATTCAAGGCAAAGTTTCTATGGATAGGCTTTACGGTTGCTGCGATACTTGATACCATCAATGGGCTAAATTCTTTGTTTCCTGCCATTCCTCAAATACCTATCAGGGTTCGCAATGTAGCAGTATTCACAGAAAAGCCTTGGAATGCCATCGGTTGGATACCTATTTCATTTTATCCCTTCGCCATTGGATTAGGTTTTTTTATACCACTTGATCTCGCGTTTTCATGTTGGTTTTTCTTCTGGTATTGGCGATTCCAAAACGTTATCGGAACTGTTTTAGGTATAAGGAGTTTGCCTGCATTTCCATATACAACGGAACAGGCTTCTGGTGGATACATCGCACTTGCGGTTATCGCATTGTGGATGAGCAGAAATCACCTAAAAGAGGCGTTTAAGAAAATTATCGGATTAAAATCAAGTCTTGATGACACTGATGAACCCTTACGTTATCGGTCTGCTGCTATTGGGGCGTTAATTGGTTTAGCGTTTATATTCTTTTTCTGCTCAAAATATGGTGCCGCTTCAATCATTTATAAATCTATCGCTGGTATGTCCACTGTGGTTATGTTAGTGTTTTTCGCTATATATTACGCTATCTCAATAGCTATTGCACGTATGAGGGCTGAGCTTGGAACACCTGTCCATGATCTACACTATGCAGGACCAGATCAAATAATGGTGAGATTTTGGGGAACTAGGAGGCTGGGTGTTGGAAACTTGACCATGTTTTCATTGTTCTGGTTCATTAACAGGGCTTATAGAAGTCATCCTATGCCGCATCAATTAGAGGGATTTAAGATGGCAGAGAGGACAAGGACTAGCAATAAAGGGCTTGTCTTCGCTATGATGTTTGCGGTCGCATGGGGATCAATATCGGCTTTCTGGGCGTTAATTGACCGCGGATATAGGCTCGGTATGGAAGTTAAGGCTTATTGGCCCTCGCTCTCCGCTTTCGGAAGAGAACCTTACGATAGGCTACAAAACTGGCTTACAACGCTTTCTGGCACTGATTATCAGCAATCTATATTTACGATAATCGGCTTTGTTTCAACCATATTTCTTATGATAATGAGAATGAAATTCTTTTGGTGGCCCTTCCATCCCGCAGGTTTTGCAATAACTACAAGCTGGGGTATGAATATAATCTGGTCGTGTCTTTTCATAAGCTGGCTGGCTAAGTTATTAATACTAAAATTCGGCGGATTAAAAATGCACCAAAAGGCTATCCCGTTCTTTCTTGGACTTATACTCGGTGAATTTACCGCAGGTAGTATATGGACGCTCATCGGTATTACTCTGGGAATTCAAACTTATGGTTTCTGGGTCTAATGGAGTATCATATTTACGTTGACGGCTCAAAATTAAAAGATTCTGTCGGTTATGGTGTTGTCATACTTAAAGATGGCGAAGTGATAGAAGAACTTTATGGAACTGTCCCCGATGAGTTAGTGCAGGGGACAGAACAGATCGCAGGCGAAATTTTCGCTGTGAAAAAGGCTATTGAATGGTGTCAAAGAAATGGCATTGATGAGGTGTCTATATTCTATGACTATAACGGTATAGAAAAATGGGCTATCGGTGATTGGAAAACTAATCTTCCATTGACTAGAGAGTACGCAGAATTTGTGCGGAAGTCGGGCATAAAAATAAACTGGAATAAGGTTGATAGTCACACAAAAAACATTTGGAATGACAGGGCAGATCAGTTGGCAAAGATGGGGTCAATTTCATTAGAAAAACCGATACCAACTGATCTCCAAAGGGAAGCTGAAGGATTTATTAAATTTTTACAACTTAATAATTATAAAGCTAATTTGAAGGGCATTTATAATTCAAGTTCCGCTAAAATACAGGTTTTCAAAGAAGAAACAGATTTAGGGCATATAAATATCTATCTAACAAAGAAAGAAGGGATCATTTTAAGACTTCACGAGTTAAAAGATAAATCTTATGAATCAATATTTGATTCTCTTTGGAAAGATTATCTTTATGGCGAAAAACAGTTATTGCTATTTTAATTTCATTGGGAAATTTTTAGCATCTTATCTATCGCATTCCACGCCTTAACCCTTATATCCTCTGGAACGGTCACTTTATAGACCATATCTTCCAATGACCATAGTATCTTTTCTAATGTGTTTAATTTCATATTTGGGCAGTCTGACAATTTTGTTGCTGGGTAGAATTTCTTATCTGGATTTTGTTTGCTAAGTGTATATAATAAGCCGATCTCTGTTCCGACGATGAACTCTTTATCGGGTGATTCCTTCGCATATTTTATCATTCCGCCTGTGCTAAGCACCACATCTGCTAATTCTATAACATCAGCAGTGCATTCAGGATGCACCATCACTTTGGCGTTAGGATATTTCGCTTTCATATTGATTATATTTTGTGCAAGTATGCGATGATGTGTCGGACAATAACCATTCCAAAGTATCATCTCTCGCCCTGTCTGTTTGGAAACATAATCGCCAAGGCTTTTGTCTGGAATAAAGATTATCTGATCTTCTTTTGGGATTGAGTTTACCACTTTTATAGCATTTGCTGATGTGCAACATATATCGCTTTCTGCCTTGACTGCGGCAGTTGAGTTGACATAACAGACAACTTTGGCTTTCGGATAGAGCTTTTTCATCTCGCGAAGTTGTCTGACGGTTATCATGTTCGCCATCGGGCATCCTGCGTTTTCGTCGGGCATAAGGACGGTTTTATCGGGACAGATTATCGCTGCGGTCTCTGCCATAAACTTCACACCGCAAAAGAGGATTATTTTTGCCTTAGTTTTTGATGCTTCAATAGATAATCCTAATGAATCCCCTAAAAAATCCGCTATATCTTGCACTTCGGGAATTTGATAATTATGTGCTAGGATCACAACATCGTGTTTTTCTTTTAACTGTTTGATCTTTTGGATAATTTCCTCGTTAGACATACATTTTCACCTTTTATCTTAACTATAAAGTAACTGGTTCGCCTTTTTTGCTGGATTCACGTATTGCAGATATAATCTTCGTAGTGATTAAGCCATCTTCTCCTGTAACCATCGGAGTCTTATCATTGACTACACAATCTATAAAGTGCTTTATGCTTTCAACTGCAAATCCCATCTGCTTGCCATGTATAGTCGGATAGACAAAGACATCGGGATAGCTTGCCTTATCAGAAGTATATTTCTGTATAGTCCGATGACTGCTTACGTCCATATAAACAGCACCGTCACTGCCGATTATTTCACATTTGAAATCTATAACCGTTGGCAATGAATCGGGCAATATCCAGCAATTCTCAACCGTAGCAACTCCGCCATTTTTGAATTCTAATATCGCTTGATAGAAATCGGGAGTATCAACCCCTTTCGCTTTTAACACCTCTGATCTTGATACCGCATAGACCTTATGGACTTCATCATTGAATAGCCATCTTGTCAAGTCAACGACATGGCTACCGACAAACCATACAACTTCGGACTTACTCGCCCAACTCAGCATATTCGTTGGCACAAAGATCGTATCGTTCAGTCTAATAGACATCATCATTGGCTTGCCGATCTCGCCGTTTTCTATGGCAGTTTTAGCTACCACAAATGGCGGATTCCATCTATTATGAAAATCTACCATTAGCTTTGTATTCTCGCTCTTCGCAGAGAGAATTTTTTTACAGTCCTCAACTGATGTTGCTAATGGCTTTTCAATTAATACGTGCTTACCAGCATTCAAAGCATAGACAGCTATGTCTGTATGGGCAAAGTCTGGTGTCGCTATTGAAACTGCGGATATATCGTCACGATCAAGGAGTTTTTTATAATCAGTGTAACAATCTTTTACGCCATATTTTTCTGCTATCTCTTTTGCCCTATCCTCTCGCAGATCGCAAATAGCCTTAAATTCTACATCAGACGATGAAGAATAAACTTTGGCGTGCATTTCTCCCCATAGACCTGTTCCTATCAAACCAAAACCTATTTTTTTCATAGATCATTCCTTTTTACTAAACTTTGGACAATTTACAAATTATAATTGCATATTTAGTTAGAAAATCCCTCTAAATCTCCCTTTTGCAAAGGGAGACTTTTAGGAATCCCCTCTTTGAAAAAAAATGACTTTTTAATTTCCCCCTTTGAAAAAGGGGGATAAAGGGGGATTTTAAGATTTTCTCTTCCTAATAAAAGTAAATTTGGTCAGCTAACAACATTTTTTAACTCAAAATTGTCCAAACTTTAGTCCTTTTTAGCAGATGTTAGATATTGAATTTCGGACTTAAATTCGGTATCTAACATCTTTTTGACTATTTTATCATTTGCCCGACGTCTTCACGGATTCTTCTAAGCTTTGACATTGTAATGGAATAATGAATCACGGTTAATATGAAGAATATCCAAGGACGCATAGTGTCTCCGCTCAGAAGATATAGAATCAGCCCATTAAGTGCAATAGCTTCACCCATCGCAGACATTATTATGGAATTGACGCGAACTTGACCAACCACCAATTTTAGTGCTTCCAATTGATCTGAGACGGAACGAAATTTCAACGAAAGTTTATCCGAACTCAGCATTATATTTGATAGAAATATTGATGCAGCAAATATGCTGATAGTTTCGGATAATAACACTAATAGGGCAATTTTTTGCTGTTGTCCCCATTGATACTGGACTGATGGTATGCCAGAAAACACCAAAAATGCGTATATTACCATCGCCAGATAGATAACAAGGACAATTGTTTTAATTTTCGCATACTCTCTATTCCAATATTCAGTCATAGTCTTTCCTTTAATCTTTTAATATTAATAACCAGACTTTACACTTGCCCATGTCGTTGATAATTTTCCTTCTGAACCAACAGGAGCCATAAAAAGCTTAGGTGTGCATTCATCTGCTGAGTCACAAATTGCCCAGTTATCAAAAGATACGTTTGTTTTGCCAGCGCCCTGATTTGATCCACCATTCAATCCGCAATTTCCAGATGGTGCTCTGACTGCGCCAAAGTCAAAACCGCTTTCTAATAACCATTTTGCAGGCTCATTTTCTCCATCGGGCCATATCTTGCCATAAAAGCCCTTATCATTGATTAATGCTTTCATCCAATACCATTTTCCGATCTCAACTTTGCCAAAAGGTGGTGGTGTGTCATTGTTTTTCCATGCTAAATGATCGTTAAGAAACTCCATATTGCTTAAAGTGTTGTGAATTAAAAAAGCATATCCAGCGCCATCATTTTGATCTAATCTAAATCCTAATCCCGCTCGGGAGAGATCATGGTCTGCCCAATCATCAATACGAATCTTCACAATCGCAGCATGAGGCTCTGCAAAACCACCTTGAATGACAAGATAACAATGATCACCAGGGGCAGGATCAGTTTGACTTATAACTCCATTAGCTTCCACCCACTTGCCGGGATGATTTTGGAATTTATACTTTGAATCAATTTTGCCATCATCAAAAGTATCCTTCCAAAGCACTTTTCCATAAACGATCGGACTAAATACTAAAAAGATTATTATCACAAGAGAAATTAGAGAAAAATTTATCGGTTTCATCAAAAATACCTCCCTTTTATAAGCATTTTCCATTTAACAATCTACCTTTGATGGATGTCTGATGGCTCATAAAATCGGGAAAGTATATTTTTAATAATTGGATTTAATTCCGCCCCAAGTTGTTGAGAGTTTATCTGAAGGGGCAACAGATGTCGCACTAGCGAATATTGCTGGCGTTGCTTCTTCTGGTGTTTCGCAAATTGCCCAATTATCAAAGGAAACACCAATTTTACCATTACCAGCGGTATTAGAACCGCCATTTAATCCGCAGTTTCCACTTGCTGGTCTTACTGCTCCAAAATCTAGGGCGCTTGTCAGTAGCCATCCAGCAGGTTCAGCTTGCCCATCGGGCCATATTTTACCATTGAATCCGCTACTGCTAATCTGTGCCTTCATCCAATACCATTTTCCGATCTCAACTTTTCCAAAAGGTGGTTTTGTATCGTTGTTTTTCCATGCTAAATGGTCATTAAGAAATTCCATATTATCCAATGTATTATGAATCAAGAAGGCATATCCAGCACCATCGTCTTTATTCAATCGCATTCCTATACCTGCTCTTGAAAGATCATGATCTGCCCAATCATCAATGCGAATTTTTACGATTGCAGTATGTGGTTCAGCAAACCCACCTTGAATGACAAGATAACAATGATCACCAGGGGCAGGATCAGTTTGACTTATAACTCCGTTCGCCTCTACCCATTTGCCGGGCTTATTTTGGAAAAGGTATTTTGGATCAATTTTGCCGTCGTCAAATGTGTCTTTCCAAAGCACTTTTCCATAAACGATTGGACTAATAGCTAAAAATGTTCCCAACACAACAATTAACAGTAAAAACTTAATTGATTTCATTGAAAATACCCCCTATTTTTTCAATTTTTAGCAACTAATGCAGAAAAAAACACCATTACAAGCCACCAGAGAAGACTCCATCAAGACAACATCTGTGTCAAGTTTATTATAAATCTATGAGCCTCTATTGTCAATAGGAGAAACGGGTTTAATGTCCATAAATACTACTTATAAGAAATATGCCAATATTTGCACGTAAGTTTGGAAATGCTTTAATTATCTTGCTCTTGCTAATAAATTTCTTATTCTCAATCTTTATCCCTCTCTTTTTGCAATACTCTTGGAAGTCAGAAATGCTCAAGAAATGGAGATTAGGGGAATCATACCATTGATACGGCAATGCAGGCGTAATAGGTGCTTTGCCCACAAAAAACATCTGAAAACGTGCTTTATAATAGGCAAAGTTCGGAAAACCTACTATTACTTTTTTCCCAACTCTTAGGGAATCGTAAAGCACGCTTTCAAGATGCCTTACTTGCTGTAAACTTTGGTTGAGTATAACAAAATCAAAAGATTTATCAGCATAATCTGATAATCCCGAGTCTAAATCTCCATGATAAACACTTAGCCCTTTTGCAACGCATTTATATATAGCCTGTTCATCTATGTCAATACCTTGTGCTTTCGCTTTTTTCTCTTTAACAAGCATATACATTAATTCACCCTCGCCACAGCCAAGATCAAGCACAGATGCACCAACAGGGATCATATCAGCTATTGCTTTGTGGTCAAGCCTAATATCAGATTTCATATTCATCTAAAACCTCATAGCCATGATAAACTTTTCTTAGGAAGTGTTTAATTAGATGTGTTTCGCTTTCTAATTCAAGCAAAAAAGCATCATGTCCGTAAGTTGAGTCTATCTCACAATAAGTAGCGTCAACTCCCGCGAATTTACAGGCTTTGACGATCTCAAGCGATTGATAAGTAGGATACAGCCAATCAGACTTAAAGGCAATTACAAGCACTTTGGCATCTATTCCTTTGAATACTTCGTATAATGGTCTGCCTTGTGCTATATCAAAATAGTCCATTGCCTTTGTGATGTATAGATAGGAATTAGCATCAAATCTTTTTACGAAGTTGTTGCCTCTGTAATGCAAATAGCCTTCTACCTCAAAATCAGCGGAAAATTTAGTAGAACCATTTCCATTTTTCCTTTGTCTGCCGAACTTTTCTTCCATAGATTTATCGCTCATGTAAGTTATATGACCAACCATTCTCGCTAAAGCAAGCCCTTTTGCTGGTATTTCTGAACCGTAGTAATTCCCGTTATTCCAATTAGGGTCAGCCATAATTGCCTGTCTGCCAACCTCGTTTAATGCTATCTGTTGTGGCGAGTGTTTGGTCGCGGTAGCTATAGGGATCGCGCTTTTTATTCTGTTAGGATAAGTCACAAGCCATTGTAAGACCTGCATCCCTCCCATTGATCCGCCTGCGACACAAAGTAATTTTTCAATCCCTAAATAATCAATAAGGTGCCTTTGAGCATTGACCATATCCTTTATAGTTATGATCGGGAAATCAATTCCATAAGGCTTTCCTGTCTTAGGATTGATAGAAGACGGACCCGTTGACCCTTTGCATCCACCTATAATATTTGAACATATAACATAGTATATGTCAGTGTCAAAAGCCTTACCAGGACCAATAGCATCATCCCACCAACCGGGTTTATCCTCGCCTTCATGGTATCCAGCAGCATGAGCATCGCCAGATAAAGCATGAAGTATTAGAATAGCGTTAGATTTATCCTCATTTAATTTGCCATAAGTTTCATAAGCAAGTGTAATCGGCCCTAATTTTCCTCCGCTATCAAGGACAAGTTCGTTTGGTGGATGTGCAAAAGTGTAATACTTTGTTTCTACAATGCCAACGCTATTCTCCATATTCTCCCCCTTTATTGACTTTTTCTTAACGCTTGATCTAAATCAGCTTTTATGTCCTCTATATCTTCAAGACCGATTGATAATCTGATAAAATCAGGCGTCACACCTGTTGCGGATTGTTCTTCTGGTGTCAACTGTTGATGAGTGGTAGAGGCTGGATGTATAACTAACGACTTAGCATCTCCGATATTAGCTAAATGAGAAAATAATTTTACTGAATTGATAAACTTTTTCCCTGCGGAAAGCCCGCCTTTTATACCAAAACCAACAAGCGCTCCATAGTTACCTTTTAGATATTTAACCGCCAATTTATGCGTCGGATGGTCTTCAAGCCCTGGATAACTCACCCAAGAAACTAACGGATGTGTTTTAAGGAATTTTGCAATTTCCATAGCGTTCTCACAGTGCTTTTTCTGACGTAAAGGCAATGTTTCAAGCCCTTGAAGGAATAGAAAAGCGTTGAACGGACTCAGACATGCCCCAACATCTCTCAACCATTGGACTCTGACCTTGAAGATAAAAGCAACATTGCCAAGTCCGGGAAAATCCTTGAATGCGTCCCAAAAGACAAGTCCATGATAACTTGGATCAGGCTCGGTAAATTCAGGGAATTTGCCATTATCCCATGCGAAATTTCCAGCGTCAACTATAATTCCACCAATTGATGTCCCATGACCACCTATAAATTTTGTCGCTGACGATGCAATTATATCAGCTCCATAGTCTATGGGTCTGACTATTCCAACGCCAACCGTGTTATCAACGATGAACGGTATGCCAGCATCATGTGCTATCTTGGCTATCTCCTCAAAATCAGGCACGTCTAACTTTGGATTGCCGATAGTCTCAGCATATATCGCTTTTGTCTTGTCATTTATAGCTTTTTTGAACTCATCAGGATTTCGTGAATCCACAAATATGACCTTTCTGCCAAGCTTTGGAAAAGTATAATGAAACAACTGATATGTTCCGCCATAAAGATTGTCAGCGGAGACTATTTCATCTCCTACTTGTGTTATAGCTAATATCGCCAATGTCGTCGCTGATTGTCCGCTTGACACAGCAAGACCTGCCTTTCCGCCTTCAATCGCCGCTACCCTTTGTTCAAAAACATCGGTAGTCGGATTCATAATACGAGTGTAGATATTGCCAAGCTCTTTGAGGGCAAAAAGGTTTGCCGCATGATCAGTGTCTCTGAATACATAAGACGTTGTCTGATATATTGGCACTGCCCTTGCTCCCGTTGTCGGATCAGGCAATTGACCACTATGAAGTGCTATTGTTTCAAGACCTAACTTAATTTGTTCTGACATAATTCACTCCTTTAAAAAAATAAAACCCACTAACCGTCTAACTTGTCCGGTAGTGGGTTGGGGTTGGATTTATATGCTATTATCCACAAAAGCTCAACTTCCTCTACCGGGAGGCAGTCGCATTTGCATGTTATAAGCTTGAATGTCAAAGCCTATAAAATAATTATTTGTTGTTAATAACTTAATTTTCACAA
>DTPJ01000725.1 GCA_011334435.1 Candidatus Poribacteria bacterium
TGCTCTGCAGCAAGGTTTATAATAACATCACCTTGAATCACTCTTCTCAAGGCATCCACATCCCTTACATCCGCAATCCTTGTCTTATGCGGAAATGTATGACTCTGTCTCTTATCAACTATAAAAAATTCTCCCCCCGCCCCCTCAAACCTTTTACAAAGCCTGGTACCAATAAACCCAGAACCACCTATCACGCAAATTCGATTATTCACTACACTAAACTCCTTGGAAGTTTCAAAAAATTTAGAGAAGGCCCCGTGGAGGTTCCAAAGAATGAAGTTATCACACCAGTAAAAGTATTAATTATTAACTCTCCCAGTTTTCTGGCAATCTAAAAAATTTAAAAACTTTCTTTTATTTATTGATTTAGCAACTGTTCGGCTCTCGCGGCATCTCTCAAAAATTGCTGGACTGTTTCTTTGCTGTATGGATGAACAATCATGCCTTCAATTAAATTTGGTACCACAGTAACAATATGTGCTCCAGCTACAAGCCACTCAATCACGTTAAGAACCTCTCTTGTCGACCCAATTATAATTTTAGCTTTCAAATTAAGGACATCAATTAGCTGGCGTGTCTTTTTAATTTCATCGATGCAATTATATCCCATATTATTTACCCGGCCGCCAAACAAAGACACATAACTTGCGCCAGCTAATGCGGCGATCAGACACTGCTGAGCACTCATCATTGCAGTTACATTAACACGTACATTATGTTTTGTTTCGAGTTCATGTATCACTTCTAAATTCTCCATTTCGCCATTCGGTCCATGTATTGTAATCTTAACCACGATATTATCAGACCACTGAGAAAACGCTTTTGCTTGCTCTACCATTTTTTCCTTTTCATTCGTTGTAACCTCCACAGATAGTGGGTAGGGGTGGATTAATTTTGCTATTTGAATAGATCTTTCTTTAATACCTTCCATACCTCCAGTTACGCCATCTTTTAGAAGAATCGTTGGATTTGTAGTTACACCACTTATAATACCCATTTTCATATACTTCTCTATTTCTGCTATCTTCCCTGTATCAAGAAAAATTGGCATTTCACTTTCCTCCTTTTATTTTATTTAATCGATTCCCATTTCATCTCAGACACCTTCATATCAGGGTGCGATACTATGAGATGCCAAATTACAGCCTGAAAAGCTTCGGTATGAGGAGTTACAGTCTCTGAATTCACTGTTGGGACAATTACACAAGCATCTGCGACCTGCGCAGTATAGCCTCCATCTCTTCCGACAATACCAAATATTTTAGAACCAATGCTTTTAGCATATTTTAACGACTCAACAATGTTGGCGCTAATGTTCTTCTCTTCATTCCCACCCCCAACAGAGAAAACAAAAACACCGTCCTTAGATCCCAACCTGCTTTCCTTAAGCCAGTTCACAAAAACCGTATTCCAACCTTCATCATTAATCCTAGCAGTCAGTTCAGCTACATTATCCGTTGGAGCATAAGCCTCAAAGCCAGCGATCTTTCTAAAGTCGTTTACTGCATGGGCAGCATTACCAGCCCCTCCACCTACACCAATAAAGAACAATCGGCCCCCTCCTTTTCGCAACTCAATCAGCATATTTATCATTTTTTCAATCGCATTTACATCGAGACTATTAACGACAAGGTAAACTTCTTTTAAGTATTCTTTTACGTATGACATATCACCTGTTACCTCCATTTATGATCTCAATAGCTTCTTTCAAATCATTAATTCTATGATCGCAATCAACTCCTTTATTGTATGCCGTATTAATCAGAATTGTCTTACACCCAGAAGACCTCCCTGCCTCCATATCCTTCCATGTGTCCCCAATTATAAACGACCTATGCAAATCAATATGCCACTTTCTGGCTGCATCAAGTATCATTCCGGGCTTTGGTTTTCTGCATTGACAATTATCAGAGTCATCGTGCATACATACCATGATATCATCAACAGGCAATTTTTCCTTTATGAGTCTATGCATCTTATTAAGTTCTTCTATCTTCATAAAGCCGCGAGCAATATCTGGTTGATTTGTAACAAGTATATTCAGAAACCTCATTTCTTTAAAAATACTCAAGGTATTTTCAACACCTATAATCAATTCGAATTCATCAAATTTCCTTGGTGAAAAAGGCTTGCCATTATCTAAAATGACCTTATTTATTACACCATCCCTGTCAAGAAATACCGCCTTTCTCACCATCAAACTCAATCCTCCAACCTTATAACCTTCCCCGTTTTAGCAGACTCGTAAACCGCCTGTATCATTCTGTTTGCCTGATAACCATCCCATCCATTACCCAAAGGTTCTCTACCTTCTTTAATAGCTGAGATAAACTCCTTCCATTCCTCACCCCATGAAATATCCGGCCCTCGAAATTCCATAATTTCCTCATAAGGTGGACCACCTTCAGGTTTACGTTTTCCTATTCTTAGTGTCTCCGTACCATAACCGCCGCCCAATCCGTCAACAATGAGGTATCCTTCACTTCCATATACTTCAAAGGAAAACCTATTCTTCCATTGAGTCCAGCTTGTGTGCATTGTAGCCACAACACCATTATCTTTTTTAAAGATTGCAAATGCGTTATCTTCTACCTCCATATTCCAGAAATACGTTTCTGTGTAGCCAAATGCCTCATCAAAATCTCCAGCTAACCACCGAAACAAATCTACCACATGGACCCCCTGGTCTAACAACTCTCCACCACCGCATAAATCTTTGTCTGCTCGCCATTCTTTATCGTATCCTGGTCTCCCCCCATGTCCATAGCAGCACCGAAGGAAATATAATTTCCCTATCTTCCCCCCGGTAAACAACTCTTTTGCCTTTGCTATAGCTGGATGGTGCCTGTGGTTAAAACCTGTTTTAAGAATAACGTCACTTTGTTTAGCTGCATCAATAATTTGCTTAGATTCCCCGATATTTCTTCCAAGTGGCTTCTCGCATAGGACATGTTTCTTATTGTTAAGAGCAGCAACACTTATAGGCATAAGGTATTTGTTATAAGTAGCAACTATTATCACATCTATGTCTTTTCTACGAACCACTTTTCCCCAATCTGTCTCTGATTCTGTTCCAAACTCCGCAGCCAGTTCCTCTGCCCTTTTCCTATCCACATCAACAACAACCTTCAGCTTGCAATTATCAAACTTAGGTAAAGCCATTGCACGTTTCCTGCCTATAAGACCCGCTCCAATGATTCCAACACTAATACTCATCATTTTTTCTCCATATAATTCCTGCCATCTATGCGTCTTAAGGTATAGATAGAAGAACGATTTATTTCTACAATGGTCTTATCATCAAAGGTTTTCCAGTCATCCCATACCGCACTAATCAGTCGACCTGTAAGCCCATCGGAGTCCTCAGAGGCCAAAAAAACAGCCAATCCGGCAGCCATTTCAGGAGAATTTCCACCCTTCTTGCTTCTTTCAATAGCCTCTGACAGTTCTTTTTCTCCTGCTTTTTCTCCCGCCTTGATTATTTCGTTAAGCATCCTTGTATTGACCGCTCCTGGGGCAACAGCATTTACATCTATTCCATAATCTTTGACTTCCATGGCCAATGTCTCTGTAAATCTCACAATAGCTGCTTTAGAACAAGCATAGGCACTAAAGTTAGGTCTTGGTGATGTTGCTCCACCACCTGAAAAATTGATGATCTTCCCTCTCTTTTTGGACATCATAATTGGCAACACTGCCTTGCAACACCTCACCGTCCCAATAAGGTTTATATGTATGTTATCAATCCATTCCGAAATATTCACTTCTGCCAATGGTCCTATTGGACCTTGAATGCCCGCAGCATTTACAAGAATATCCATCGTCTTATATTTCCTCAAGGTGTATTCTAAAAGATTTTGAATATCTTGCTCTTTAGAAACATCCGTGATAGTACCAATCACTTGGCCCTCAATGCTTAAATCTTTTAGAGCAATGTCTATGTCGACCCCTGTGCGAGCAGCGATAGCGACCTTTGCTCCCTCTTTAAGAAAAGCCTTGGCAACAGCTTTCCCGATACCCCTGCTTCCTCCTATAATTATGGCCACTTTATCCCTAAGTTTCATATTTAGTTAGCTTAAGTTTTACCTATCTATCTAACGCTATCCATCAAATTTGCCATTACCTTTGTCCCTTCAAAATCAAAGCGATACCTCATTTCCCGGAGCCCTAATTCCTTCATCTTTTCCCTAAACTTTCCATGCTTCTCCTCAACATAAAAAACAAAAAAACCTCCACCACCTGCTCCGGAAATTTTACCTCCCAAGGCACCATTTTCTTTAGCAATCTCGTATATCTTATCAAAATGTGGATTTGACATCTTGGTGGAGATCCTTTTTTTATACTGCCAGTGCTGATCAAACATTAAACCAACATCGGTTATGTTCCCGCTCTCTACTGCCTCTAATATCTTATATCCAATCTCTTTTATGTAATGCATATTTTCCACAACGTCCTTCTTCTCCTCTTTAGCTCCACGGCTTTGCTCTGAAAGTATCTCGTCAGCGCTTCGTGAAGTATTTGTATAAAACATAAGAAGATTTCTATTTAAATCATCAATTGTTGAATCTGAAACCCGTGCTGCCCGCACATGCACCTTGCCATCTCTTTCTATATCCAATACGGTTAATCCTCCAAAGGAAGCCATGTACTGATCCTGTTTACCTATAGGCTTCTTAAGAATCTCTATCTCTAATCTACATGCCTCCTCAGCAATTTCCTTAAGAGCAATATATTCTCGCTTCATTGTGTGGAGACCATTTAGTAGCCCTACGGCATAACAACTTGAGGAACCCAATCCAGTGCCCGCTGGAACATCTGCCATTGATACCACCTCGATAGCATTTTCTATCCCCATCATTCTCATTGCCTCTTTGGCAATATCATGTTGCAATTCATCTATGTGGTTAACAATTTCGGTCTTTGAGTATTTAACCCTGACCAAGTCATCGACAATAGGCCTATTGATGCTAATAAACATATACTTGTTAATGCCCGCCGCGAAGATAAACCCTCCGTATTTCGAATAATATGATGGCAAGTCGGTTCCACCACCACCAAGAGTAAATCTAAAAGGTGTCCTGGTTATAATCATAATTCTGCTCCTTCCAATACAAGCTTATAAAGTTCTGGAGTGTCTATAGCTATTAATGAACCTTTACTGATAAAACCGTAAAGGTCACCTCTTCCTTTTATTATCGCTGGGAAAATATCATTACCAAAATCAGTGAACCCTTCATCAGGTATGTAAGAAAGAATTTCTGAGTTTAACACATAAATACCCGTATTTACCAGATTGCTTATAGACTCTTCTGGTTTAGGTTTTTCAATAAACTTTATGATCCTCCCTTTATCACTAAGAACAGCAATGCCACTCTGGCTTACATCATCTTTTTCGTAAAGTACGATGGTTGCAATTCCCTTTTTTTGAAAATGGAAATCAATTATCTCTTTAAGGTTATATTTAAGCAAATTGTCTCCATAGACTACTAAAAAAGTGCCCATGTCTGATGAAAAATTCTTACTTCCCCATCCCCACAATTCCCTGGCGATTTTTTTCACTGCCCCGGCAGTCCCCAGTAATTCCGGCTCATAAGAGTAGTCGATTTTTACACCCCATTTTCTTCCATTATTGAAATAATCTCGGATCTTTTCAGGCAGAAAATGTAGATTTATGTAGAGGTCAGTAATCCCATAAGACTTTAGCCACTCAATGTTATGTTCCAAAATAGGCTTTCCATACACCTTTACCATAGGTTTAGGAATAGTTTTAAGAATACTTCTTAATCTTTCACCCTTACCTGCTGCAAGAAGAATTGCCTTCACTGTATCTTACCTTCTTCCATCTCTTTTCTGATATACAATACCATGCCTTTTAGCCCCTCAACTATATCCACTTTTGGAGACCACCCAAGTTTAATTGCCTCAGTTATATCAGCTAAAGTCTCATGAGCCTCGCCAGGCAAATCGGGCGCAAAAATAGGTAAAATTCTAATGTTGAGTATTTCTGAAATCATATCATAAACCTCTAATACTGAATAATTCTTGCCACTACCAATGTTATATACTTTCCCATCAGTTCTTGGATCATTCATACATAGAATATGAAAATCATTAACATCATCTACGTGCACAAAATCTCTCCTCTTCTTTCCGGTGCCATAAATAACAGGTTGCTCTCCCCTCAGTAGCTTAATAATAAAGGCGCTCATCACGGGAGGAATCGTTCTTCGATAGTCCTGTCTTGGTCCATAGACATTAAAATATCGAAGTGCCGTATATCGTAAGTTGTGAAATCGTGAGTAGGCTTCTGCAAAATACATGGAAGCAAGTTTACTTATTGCATAAAAACTTTCTGGTTTAACGTCCGATTCTGGAGTAGGAAAAATCTCACTTCCCTCATACAATGCTGAAGATTCAGCATAGATAACCTTCTTCACTCCGGCTCTTCTTGCTGCCTCAAAAACATTGACCGTGCCAGCCACATTTATTTCCGCAGTTTCAACTGGATCGGCCTGGCAGTCGCTTATGCAGTTTTTTGCAGCTAAATGAAATACATAATCAACCCCTTCAAATAAAGGATAGATTTCCTTAGAGCGAATATCCAATTGATGAAAATCTACACCTTCCGGAACCTGTTTCTTCACTCCATAGGCAAGATTATCAATGCCAATGATATTATAGGTTGGAGGTTGGAGGTTGGAGGTTGGAGGTGGATTTTCTTTTGCCTCTAACCTCTGACTTTTAACCTCTAACAACTTTTCAGCTAAATTACTTCCTATAAACCCTGCTACCCCTGTGATGAGTATTTTCATTTAATAGCAACCTCTTAACTATGACCTATGATTGTGACAGATGTTTTGTGAAGGCTCTTAACCTTTTCGCCAGACTACTTGCTTTTTGTAAAGCCTCTTTATATTGCGTCTCTATGATATAACCATCGTCCATAGCACAATCTAAACAAGCTATAACTTCATCTAAGGAACTATGGGATCTATTGATATAGACCCTCATATCTTTATCTGTATTGCTATTAGCACTTTCTGCAATATTTAAAACTATTGAGTTCAAAGCTCGTTTTGTTTGATCTACTAATGCATATTTCTCTTCTGAAGGATAATTTTTTAAAAGCCGGCTGATTTCTATTCTAAATTTTCTGGCATCTTTATAGATATCCCATTCCCTAAATCTAGAACCATATTCATCATTAGTCATCGTCATCGTCATCCTCATTGTCATTGTCATTGTCATTTGTCATTGTTAACATCACCCTCCCCAATACTCCCCTGGTTTTGGTCTCTGCAGTAATCTCCTCCAGAATCCCATTGCCCATGAAAAATGCATGATCGGAAACGCACTTAGTAATTTGGGAAAGAGAAAAAGCCGTTCTTTTAATGAAAGACTTACCTCACCCTTATCAGTGCTTACAGTTCTACTTTTTAAAGCCATAGCCGCAGAAACTACAAGGTCTACTCCCAAATAGACAGAGCATATCATAAACCATAAGTAAAAAAATAAACTATTAGTAATTGCCAATATCGGCAAAACAACCAGCGACAAAAGAAAAGAAGGCGGAATAAACTGCCGCCAGGCAGTCAAACTTCCCCTCTTGAGTAAATTTCCCGCTTTAGCCCCACCATAACGATAATAAAGTTTCCATAAATCCTTGAAACTATCTCTCGGATAATAATATGCAACGATATCTTTATTGAAATAGACTTTACCACCTGCCTTTCTTATCCTGTAGTTCATATCCGCATCTTCACTGATTACAGCTGCTTCTTCGTCAAACAATCCAACCTTATCAAATATCTCCTTTCTAAAACAACCAAGATAAACCGTGTCCACAAAACCACTTTTTCTCCCTAATCTAAACTCCGCATTACCGACACCAAACGGATGCGACAACGCCATCCCTATAGCTGTTTGGGTTAAGGTTTGAGTTTTGAGGCAAAACGCCTGAGGTCTGAGGTTAGAAGTCCGAGGGGCAGTTTCTTTGGCCTCCAACCTCTCACCTCCAACCTCTAACTTTATTATCGGTTTCTGCATCCCTCCCACATTATCTGCCCCTGTTTCTATAAGTGTCTTCACACATTTTTCAATATAGTCTTCTGCTATAACTGTTCTTGCGTCAATCCTCATAATAACATCACCATTTGCCTCTTTGATGCCTATATTCAAAGCCGATGCCCTATGACCTTTGGGGTTGTCAATGAGCCGAATAACGGGTAAATGTTTGAGGTTTGAGGTTTGAGGTTTGTTTTCCTTTACCTCTAACCTCTCGCTTTCAACCTCTCGTCCCTGCCCTCTTGTCTCTGACCTCCAACCACTAACCTCCAACTTCCTGCCTTTTGTCACAAACTTTTTTACTATTTCCCTTGTCCTATCCGTGCTCATTCCATCAATGACAAGAATTTCAGTTTTATCCGTTGGATAGGTCTGATTCACTAGTTGCTCTAAACATCTTTCAATATAATTTTCTTCATTTTTAACAGGAATAATAATAGAAACTTTTTTCATAAGTTCATTGTATAGGAATTTCCATTTTAAGTGCTTGTATAATCGCCAGTTATGTTGACAGGTCTTCCTAAGTCCGCCGAAGGCGATAAGTTCACTTTTTACACTCTTTTTACAGCTAAAATCTTATCTGTACTCAAGCTTTCCCCAGTTATGGGCTGCAGATCATAGCCTATGGATTCTAAGAATTCTCAGCATTTTTGATGCACTTCGATTCCGTGAGTAGACAAAAATATCGTTGGATGGTACTTAATAAGTATTTCCCTTGCTCCCAAAAGTGCCAGATATTCCCCTCCTTCAATATCCATTTTTATATAATCTGGCGGTGGTATTTCACCATTTAAAACAATTTCATCTAATCCAACTAATTTGACCTTAAAACGACCTTCTGTCGAGAGATAACCCGTATAACTACTAGGTTCAATCCTAAAGAAAGCATTACCACTCTTCCCACCAACTGCAGCTTCAATAAGTGTTACATTATTACAATGATTAAGTTGTAGGTGTTTCTTCAAATAATGGATATTTCGGGGTAGTGGTTCAAAAGCAATTACACGACCGCCATTGCCTACTAATACTGACGCCAACAGTGTGTAAAAACCTACATGTGCTCCGATATCATAAACAAACACCCCTTCCGTAATGGTTTTGGTAAAAAGCTCTTGATGTTTGTGCTCATAGGTACCCAAACAATAGCGAGGATTACCCGAACTAACAATCCATTTCATGCCTTTAAGTCTTCCCTTCAAAATGTGCACCGCCATATTTGGAAATATAGATTCCAGAAGTAATCTTAAAGCCCTCTTAATATTCTTATTGAATTGCCTAAAATAGGTCATTACCAATAACCTCAATTATATATTTAGACCATATTTTAACTGATTTCCCAGTGTTCCATTCAGATTGAATTAAGTTATATCCTTTTTCAGCCATTTTCTTCATTTCCTCAGGATGTCGAAGTGCATAAAGCATATGCTCTGACAAAGTTTTTTCATCCCCTGCTTTATAAAGCAATCCGGTTTCTCCATGTTTTATAAGATCATATGAGGCATGGGCTCCATCAGAACAGATTACTGGAACCTTCATACAATGACTTTCATTAACAACAGTACACCAATCATCAAAATAAGACGGAACTACTGAAAAATCCGACAACGCATAAAACGCAGGCACATCATTGTATGGGACCGAATTAATCCATTTGAAATTTTTATGATGAATTTCAGCAAAATCTATTACCATATCTCTCATAGGTCCTTCCCCAATAAGCAACAGCTGAACCTCATCTGTTTTTTGTAATAACAAGTTGTATGCTTTCAAAAGAGTTTCTATTCCTTTTCTTTTTACCAGTTGAGAAATGCAGATAAACAATGGTCTGTCATCCAATAATAATTCTTGGCGCTTCAATCTTTTGTCACTTTCATTCAAGGAATATTTAGCGTAGTCAAAATGCTCCTCGTTAATAACATGTTTAACCACAACAATCTTTTCATCAGGCACTCCAAGCCGAATAGCATCACTTTTTGCTTTTGTTCCGTATACAAAAATTAAATGCTGAGCTTTTAAAAATTTTTTTGCAATATATCTAGTTGCTTCTGCTCTTAAGAGCCATATTAAATTTGGACTCCAATCTCTGAGTCCCATAATCCAGCCGATTGATGGAATATGATTTTTGATAGCAAAGTTGCTGGCTAAAAAGCATCCTATTTCAGACCATGGTGTGATTATGATGAGGTCAGGATTAACTGATCGCAACATTTTTTTAACTCCTAAATTCACCGTTACTTCTTTTGAAGCGATAGAAAAGCGAAGCCCCTTTATTATTTGTGGAATGACTAAACAATTTTCAATATTCCAAGGTCTATTCTTCTCTTTCTCAGAAAGCAAATAATAATATAATTGCACATTGTCAACCAATCGCCGTTGTATCTCATCAAATAACAATTGATGGTTTGGATACCATGCCCTACTTACTATAACAATATTTTTCATTTTGCTCCCTTTTATTAATCTGCGCGATAGTTATACCAATCCCTAACAAGAACCAAAAATAAATTGCTCCTGGAAATCCATCAATGCAATTAAACACAACAGAATAAATTACTATTATTAAAATAGAGAGACGTATACCTTTTAATAAATTTTTAAGGAAAGGATCTTGACATATTTTAGTAATTTTTTTCAAATATCTAAAAACAATAAATATAAAAATTAAAAATAACCCTAACCCAATTATTCCACCATTAAGGAACAGGCTTATCAGTGAACTATCAACATATGATGTTTCAATCGAAAAGTTGCCTAACTCTGCTGCCTTGGTAGCTGACGGTCCATAATACCCCATGCCATGCCCAAAAATTATTCTATCCAGTGAAACTGGTATCAATTGAGCCCAAACACTAATAAATCTTACATCTTCAAAAATATTTGATTGCAATAATCTATGGCTTTCTAAATGACTTATAACAGGAAGTAAAAGCAGACAAAGGATTAATAATGAGGCAGTTGCCGCAATATATCTAAATTTGATAATTTTATATCTTACAGAAGAGATTACTAAAATCATCATCAATACAATAATACCGGTTCTTGATTGGATAATTAATATTGCTATACCAGAAGTAATTACAGCAAATAAAACTAAATATTTTTTGACAAGATATTTTCTTATGCTTAATAATAAAAATATTGCCAAGTTGCAAAATAAAGAAAGCTCTATATAACTTATAAAACTAGAATTTATATATCCATGTTCAGCTTTCCACTCGTTTCCGGTAATAATCAAATAAGGACTCACATATCTAAATATGAACTGCAAGATTGCATATATATTAATAACAATAGTTATATAAACTATCAAATTAGCAATGGCTTCAATGTCTTTTTTTTCTCTAAAAGCATACAATGTCATAAATAGTACCGGTACATAGGCAAATGTGTTTCGAATAGATAAAGCGGATCCTAAAAGACCAATATCACCATAGCTTTTTGATAGAGAACTTATCATATACATAAAAAAAATCGCATAAGATAAAACTATCATATTTGGAATTCTAATATTCTGAGGCACCATTAAAAAACGAAGCACAAACACCAGCAAAACAATTATAAAAACAACGTCTTTAAAGGTAGTAAACATTTCATGAAATGGCAACACTCCTTCTAATGCCAGATAAGCATAAAAATCAAAAAAAAGCCCGTGAAACATGCATACAATAACTAAATAAGTAATGAATAATTTTCTAAATGTCATGATTAATAAATTATATGCGATAAATAAAATATGATCAGAATACAAATAATCACTGTTGGATGATTTCTATGGATAAACATCTAAGCACACTTGAATTTATTCATATTACACGCAGGTCTCCATATCTAAATTAATCATAAGGTTCGTTATGTCTTGGTATTATTGATATAGTAATCAATTCCTCGAATTACCCACGATTTGTAGGTATCAAGAGGTATTCTATTAAACCCAAATTCACTAAGATGTCTATTAACTTGCTCTTTTAATTCAGTTGAATGAACCTCGATTACAATCTTTTTAACATTGGATAGAAATTCCTTTGCGCCTTCCAAAACTTTCATTTCTGCTCCCTCTACATCAACCTTAAGAATGTCAATTCTTGCAATATTCATTGTTTGAACAAAATTATAAATAGTATCAAATTCAATAGGTATTTTAGTATAACTATCGCAGGAAGCCATTGTTGAAAGACTATTTTTATCTATTTCAGTTGGCGAAAGAACAAATCCGTTACCGTAATCGTGCTTGAAAAAATAAATGCCTCTCCCGACATTGTTATAAAGAGCTTTTGGCACAATAGTAACATTATTTATTCCATTCACATCAAGATGATACTGCAATATTTTTTGAATATCTGGAAATGGCTCAAACGCATATACGGAAATATCATTCACCTTCTGTTTCATCAATATGCTATAAAACCCTTCACCTGCCCCGACATCAAAAATAATATCACCTTTTTTAGGGACGAAGTCATCTAAAGCTGTTAAATACTCAGCTACGAATATCTCTTTATAGATTCCAATCATGTCCCCATATGATAGGAATTTAACATCTTTAAAATTTAAGAGTTTCTGATTCAGTGAATATAAGTTTCTTTTTGTTCCAAATATCTTCCGCTTTAATAATGACGAGCCTGTAAAAGATAATGTATAGACATCCCTTGCTCTTAAGATCATTTTAAATAAACTTCCGTATTGAGAGATAGACATTCATAACTCCTTACAATTATTTTTCACATAAAATAACAAGTCTAAACAGATAGCCTTTTAAAAATTTTGCCTGTTAATAACTGAAATGAATTCAATATAAACTGACGTATAATAACTGCCATAGCAGGATTTAACTCTCCAAAATCGGTGCTTCTCCAAGGGGTGAGCTGAAATAAATAATAAGCCGTGCCTTTCAAATTGCCTTGTCGAAGACATTCATAACTCCAGCGGAGAAGATGGTATACTATACCCCTGGCGGCGTTTTTCCTTATTAGGGTAATTTCTTCAGATTTGTATAATTTCTTCATCTTTGTTGATAAAAGAGTCTTTCGTAAAACATTCGTATATTCCCGTAATATTGACCCGTTGAGTATGCTTTTACTAGTAAAAGTTTTTCCATGGTGCCTAATATAAGCCAATGGTCTATTGATGTAGCCTATTTTATAATTTTCCAACTCCAGCCGAAACCAAAAATCCAAATCCGTGCATAGATACATAGATGTATCAAAACCGTTTAATTTGTTGAAAACGCTCCGTCGTATAAGAACTGTTTGTGTGCAAATATAATTTTTAATAATATGTGATAAGAATTCATCCTTACCATTTTTGACATATAAACCGGCATGTGGGATATTGGTTCGGATGATTTTATCGTTATTGTTTATAACGTAAAATCCGGAATAAACACACGCTAATTCGGGGTCTTCATCCAGTAATTTACTTTCCTGCTCAAGCATTTCAGGGTGAAGTGCGTCATCGTCATTAAGAAAAGTGATATATTCTCCTCTGCTGATCGATGCGCACTTATTCCAGGATGATGTCACACCCAGTCTTTCGTTCGTCCTGAAATATACAATCCTGGGATCATCAAATTGCTTTACTATATCATTAGTATTATCTGTTGAGCAATCATCAAGAACAACTATTTCAATGTTTGGAAGAGTTTGCCTCAACGCGCTTTTGATGGAGGTTTTAAGATATTCAGCACGGTTCCTGGTAGAAATACATACGCTAACTTTGAATATTTGCAAGATTACCACCTCCAAGTTCTATTTATCTGAGTTACCTGTTGAGAAAACATAATAGAATCTTCTTATTGTCTCAGGACCTTGTTCCCAAAATTTGATCACAATTAATTTTGGATTATGTAAAAGACACTTCAACTGATGGAAAAATGTTTTTTTGCGCATCGCTTTGAGAATAGCATTAATGTCACCAGTATTGAATTCTTCGGTTTCAACTAAAGAAATGCCTGTTTCCTGATTTCCCCTAGCCATTATTTCCTGGGTCAATTTTTGATTTATATACCCCCTCTCAATTGCAATATTATACACTTCCGTCCCAAGCATGGGTAGAAGACGCGAAAATAGGGGGGTCACATTGTATTCTTTCATAAGTTTAATGGCAAAATTTAGTGTATCATTCATTGTCTGCTTGGTTTCTCCTGGCATTCCTAAAATAAAGAATGCTTTTAAATTGAGTCTCGCTTGTTTGCATCACATGGCTGAATGTTCTACTTTTTTTAAATCAAGTTTTTTCTTGATTATATTATCAAGCACAAACTGGTTTCCTGATTCAACCCCGAAAATCAACTCTACTGACCCCTGATGCCAATAATAGACACGAAACTTTACTCATGCTGCCTGCCTCATTATATAAAACTGCTTCAGGTACTGAGCAGGGGATAGATAATTAAGCCTTTCCTGGATCCGCTGCCTGTTATAAAAGACCTCTATATATTCGGTAATATCTTTAATTGCCTCCTTCCTTGTGGCATACCTTCTATGATGAATAAGCTCATTCTTTAATGTGCCAAAGAA
>DTPJ01000251.1 GCA_011334435.1 Candidatus Poribacteria bacterium
AGCTTCTATGACTTTTATTGTTACATCTTGCTCTGCGGGGCTAATAGGTTCAAGCAAGAACGTCCCGCTTGTTTTGCCTGCGACTTGACAGTCTTTTACTGGGAACGAAATATCCACAGTTTCCTTGACGTTAAATCTTGCTGATGGATGAGCGGTATATTCAACAATGAATTGTCTGTTTGATCTTGTTGGAAACTTATTGTTGTATCCTTCTTCCCAATTATCGTTTTCATAGTCAAATTTGGGCGAGACGGATATTATCTGTCCAAGGTCAATACCCAAGTTTGGATAGCGACCAGATTCGTCAGGTTTGCCGATATTGACGTCTTCGGGCAATGAGAGGATCGCCTTTTTCCTTCTGCCCCAACGAAGCGGGTTTTCTTCAATAGATGTGACAGATAAACCTAACAATAATACAGCACCTTCGTAAGGGATAAATTTGATAGCTTTTATGGATTTATCGGCGTTTTTATTTTCCATAGCATAAAGCCAATATCTGACAGGAAAAGATGCTATTGGATCAAATCCAACTCTTGTTTGAGTCCATCCCCATAATCCTGCGGGCTTTGTCCCTGCACTCATGCTTTCAGATGTAGTAGGGACAGCGATCGGTTTAGCTATAGGCACTGCGGAAAGACAAGATTCACCCCAGTTTATATTCATATCTCCGATGGCAAATCGCCTGAGGATTGGGACTGTCTGGACTGTATCATCTGTATAGATAAGCTGATATTCTGCGACCTTGTCACCGAGGATAACTCCACCTCTAGGAGGGCGCGTTATGCCATCAGGATCAGGCGAAATTCTTTTAGTTACCGCTGTGTGTATAAAAACCAAATAACAGCAGTTGAGCGGATAATCTAAATTGAGACTTATCTTGCTATCTTTAAGAAAAAGGACGTTATTCTGATTATCTGATCCGAGGTTAAATGGTATTCCTCTCAGGACATTGTATCCTGTCAGAGCAATATTTCTTCCGACAAGCCCTTCATCGGCTAATTCGTCACCAGTGAAGCCCGTTCCTTTGCGATTATATATGCTATTTAGGTTTATTGTTGAAAACTCTGGCGATGCTTTGCTATCAATTATCGCTGGCATAATCTTGCCCCCTTTTTATGAACCTACTACTGCATGAACTTTTTCAAGTTCTTCATGTTCTATAAGTGATTGAACGACAAGCGATGCTTCATATAAATCGTCCACAATAATATTGGTTTTTATTGGAAGTGCACCTTCTTCTTTTCCTCCTTTTCCTGTTTTAACTAATATGCCTGTACATCCTACAACTTCACCTGCTACAATGTCCGAGGTTTTATCACCAATGATAAAGCTCTTTGATAAATCAATATTGAAATCTCTTGCTGCCTCTAAAAGCAAACCGGGAGCAGGCTTTGAACAGTTACAAGGCATTTGCCCCTTTGTGAGATTTTTTGGCTCAAGGTGCGGACAATAGTAAAAGGCATCAATGCGCCCAGAAGCACGTTCCACTCTTGATCTTAATTCCTTATTAAAATTAGACATATCTTTGCGGGTAAATATACCAAGTGCTATACCAGCTTGATTAGACACAACGATAATATGAACTGGTAATCTAGATAATATTTTAATTCCATCAAGGGATCTCGGTATGATCTCTAGTAAACTAGCATCATAAGGATAATGTGTGTCAACATTTATTGTTCCATAACGATCTAAAAAAACAGCACGGTTATAAATATGAACAGGTTTTGGTGGGTAATCTCTCATTTTTATTACATTCCTTTTTATTTGTTTGTTTGGTATCCTTTGATGTAATAAACAAATAGGATTATTATAAATACTACATAAATTATTGTAGCGAAAGTCAACACTAAACAATTAACTTTGTTTAAGGACCAAAGATATATAAGTGAAATTACAGTTATAATAAACGTTATTAATAAAAAGAAACCCTGCCTTATTCCTGGAACATTGCTCTTTTTATAATAACTTTCCCATTCTTGATCAACGGATAATCCACATAGAGACGAAAGCTCAGGTTCTATAATATCTCGAAGATATTTCGCTGCAATGCGATGAATTTTGTAACTATACATAATTAATACTGTGAAATAAATTGATACCAAGGGAGAAACGATAAGGACAGCAGAATACTCTGGTTTTGTAAAGGCAATTCCTATTATAACACTCAGAGCAATTGTTAATTGTATTGAATAGTTATCTCTTTGCTGTATCCTTTTTTGATTTCATCTCGTATATCATCTCTGAGCTTTTCTAAATGAGCTATTTTTCTTTCATCCATAGTATTCACAATATTCTCCTTTTGTCCAATATCATCACTTTATAAAAAATTGCAAACATTATAACTTGTTGCTCTATATTCACACCTTTATCTTTGCCCAAGTTGTGGCAAGTTTATCTTTGGACTCGACAGGGCTTGATGGGATGCCCGGTCCGTTGGCTTCAAAGTTGTCAATGGACATAATTGCTTTATATACTCTAATACCAATCATACCAGTTTTTAGCTGATCGTCCTTCCATTCGCCCATATCCTTGCCGTCAACGAAAAATTGGAATGTATTGCCCTTGACAATCAATTTAAGATTGTAATCTTTTTCTATTTGGGTGCTAAATGCTTGTGGGTTAATTGGCGATCCACCATTCATCCATGTCCCGTTAATACAGCCACAATATCCAATCCTTTGATCCAATCTAACACTGATGACATAAAAAAGATTGTTTGCAGAGGTTCTCCATACAAAGCCCATATTATCTTCAGAGCCTTTTAATAACATCGCCTTGCATGTTATAGTGCAATCAGTCCAAGTTGTGTCTCCAATAACCGCTATACCACTGTTGGTATTTGTGTTTTTTATAATATATCTGCCATTTTCAATTTTCCCTTCGCCTTCAAGAACTTTCCAATCCTTCTCCTGTTTTGCATTTTCAAAATCATAAAAAATTGACCACGCAAAACTATTAGAAAACAACAAGATGATAGTTAATAATGTAGATAAAACAGTGATTTTTTTCATAATGTTAGCTCTCCTTTCTAAAAGGGGTTCTTATATTTAAAAAATAATAAGTTTTGTTGATAATCTTATACTAAAAAACGTCGCTTATTGTCAACGGCAAAAGTAAAAGAGTATACTAACCCCCATAATTTATATTCTTTATTTTATCTTTTTGTCCCTCCGTTGCCTACTTTCTGTGATAGCTCTTATAAGTGATTGACATTCTACAAAAAAATGCTATAATTCAAAAGAGCAATTTATTCATTTCTCCTTTGATTATGTGAGAAACTGCTATGAAGGGTTATTTAAGAGATCAATCAAAAGTCACTTTTAGATCAATTTTGCTTGGAATTTTACTTATACCTGTCAATGTTTACTGGGTAACAGTTGTTGAGGTAAAGTATTATTCGTTAGATGGGTCGTGCTTGCCATTATTTGTTGAACCTGTATTTATCCTTTTCGTTGTGACATGCGGAAACCTTTTGTTGAGGCGATTTTCTGCTAAGTCAGCCTTAAATCAGACAGAGCTTTTGATCATCTATATCATGCTTGTCGTGTCAATGACTTTCGCTGGGCATGATACTTTTCAGAACCTATTTGGACAAATATCCCATGCCTTCTGGTTTGCTACGCCTGAAAACGAATGGGAACAGCTATTTTTCAGATATATACCATCGTGGCTTGCGGTAGAAAATAAGATGGTGCTTGACGGATTTTACAGAGGAGATTCAAGCATCTATTATCTACCGAATTTAATGCCGTGGATTAAACCCTTGCTTATATGGGGAGCATTTTTCATTGCCCTTGTCCTGATGATGCTTTGTATGAACGTCCTTATCAGACGAAGATGGACAGAATATGAAAAACTTGCCTATCCGATTATCCAATTGCCTCTTGGCATGAGCAAAGAAAGCGGTTCTACATTATTCAAGAACAAAGTTATGTGGATAGGCTTTGGCGTAGCAGGACTTATTGACGTTATAAATGGTTTAAACGTCCTTGTGCCTGTCGTCCCAATGATAAAGTATATAAAACTGACTAATGTTGGCTATGTTTTCACTGATAAGCCGTTTGATGTCTTGAGGGGAACGAATATATCTATGTATCCGTTTGCGATAGGATTAGCTTTTTTTCTTCCCCTTGATCTCTCGTTTTCATGTTGGTTTTTCTTTGTTTTCAGGATGATGGAACAGGTATTCGGAAGGGCAACAGGGCTAAGAGAATTTCCATATTTTAGCGAGCAGGCTTCTGGGGCATGGTTTGCACTCGGGGTCGTAGCGGTATGGTCTATGAGAAAATATCTCTTGCAGGTCATCAAAAAGGCTATCGGATTGCCCACAAATGTAGATGATTCAAATGAGCCGATACCGTATCGTTTGGCTTTGGCTGGCGTGGTCATTTTCGGAGGATTTGTCTTCTTTTTTCTCTATTTAGCTGGCATTGAAATGTGGGTTGTTGCAATCTTTATGGTCATGTTTTGTCTTTTAGCAGTGGCAATAACGAGAGTGCGTGCAGAATTAGGAACGCCACATGAAATATCCGCAGGTGACCATTATGCAAATCCTTTATATATAATCAGTTTTATGGTCGGCACAAGGAACGTCCATCCGCAGAGTCAAACGGTGCTTTCTATGCTTCACTGGTTCAATAGGGGTTTTCGCAACCATCCTATGCCCAGTCAGCTTGAAGCTTTTAAGATGGCAGAAAATTCCAAAACAAGCAATAGGGGATTGCTACTTGCACTCGCTGTTGCCTCTATTGTAAGCCTTTTATCAGTATATTGGGCGAATTTAGATATTACATATCGTAATGGTGCATCTGCCAAAGCTGGCGGATTTAAAAGCTGGGTCGGCTGGGAGGCATTCAACAGGCTTCAAAGATGGCTACAATTCCCATCCGATCCTGATTGGATTAGAATATCCTATATGTCTGGTGGATTTGTATTCGTCCTAATATTGACTGCTATTCGTATGAGATTTTTATGGTGGCCCTTCCATCCTGCTGGATATGCACTCGCAATTAGCTATGCTATGGACTATTTTTGGTTTGCATTTTTTGTGAGTTGGCTGATAAAATTTATACTTATGAAGCAAGGTGGATTAAAAACTCATAGACGAGCTGCGCCATTCTTTTTAGGGTTGATATTGGGAGATTACGCTATCGGCGGTATTTGGGCAATATTAGGTCCTGTTTTTGGGTTTAGAAACTATAAGATATTTATATAATAAAAATATGTTTGACATTAAATGGATAATCAATCAAGTCAGAAATAGCGAATACTATTTCTCAAAACATGGCGATCAAGAACGTTAAAATGACAATTTGACAATCATTGAGGTAGAAGAAGCATTGCTATCAGGCAGAATCCTAGAACAATATGAGGATACAGGAAGAGGAGAAAGTTGTTTGGTTGTTGGATTTACAAAAGAAGGAAAGCCAATTCATGTCGTTTGCGGGAGAAGAGGTGAATACTTAGTAATTATAACTGTATATATACCAAGCCCTCCAAAATTTAAGAATCCTTATGAAAGGGGGTAAAAATGAGTAAGATTTGTAGTTTCTGCGGAAATAAAAATTTCAAAATTAAAACGGTGCAATATATCTATAGACATGATGGAAAATTCTTAATTGTAAATGATGTTCCGTGTGAAGAATGCGAATATTGTGGTGAACAATACTTTAAAGCTGATGTGTTGAAAAAGATTGAAAAGGATTTTATGGAAATCTATTCCACAGGTAGAGAACCGAAACATATAATTCAAATTCCTGTTGAAGAGTTTGCCGAACTTTAACGAACTTTAAATTAAATAACACTAATCCTGAAATAGAAAGGTGATGAAAATATGATAAAACTTAGCATTAACGTAGATAAAGTGGCAACTTTAAGGCAATCTCGCGGTGGGACACAGCCTGACCCCGTCCATGCAGCGGTAGTTGCTATTCAAGCTGGTGCTGATGGTATCACCGCACATCTTAGACATGACAGACGTCATATTCAAGATCGCGATATTGAACTGATAAGACAAGTCATATCTCACGAATTCAACCTTGAGATGGCAATTACACAGGAGATGATAGATATAGCATTGAAAATAAAGCCAGATCAATGCACACTTGTCCCTGAAAGAGTTGGTGAGATCACGACGGAGAATGGACTTGATACCATCGCTGAAAAAAACAGATTACCAAAGATCATACAGACATTGAAAGATGCAGGTATGAGGGTCAGCATATTTAGCAGATTAGATGAAGATCAAATTAAAGCGGCAAAAGATGTCGGCGCTGATCGCATTGAGCTTTACACAGAACCTTATGGACATGCTTATGGGACTAAAAACGAAGATTACGAATTTAAAAGACTTGTAAAATCTGCTGAATTAGCTGAAAAATTAGGTTTAGGATTAAATGCTGGACATGACCTTGACTATCGTAATTTAGAAAAATTAAAGGCTATTCCAAATCTACTTGAAGTTAGTATTGGACATAGTGTATTCTCTCGTGCTATATTTATAGGGTTAGAGAATGCAGTTAAAGAACTGCTTGCAGTTTTAAGATCATGAGGTTTTTTATGATTGACGAAAAATTAGAGAAATTAAAAGATATATTAAAGTCATTGGAGAGTGTCGTTATAGCGTTCTCCGGTGGAGTAGATAGCACATTGCTTTCTAAGGTCGCTTATGATGTTTTAGGTGATAGGTCGCTTGCGGTGACGGCAAAATCTGAGACATACACTAAATCTGAGCTTGATGACGCGATAGAGCTTGCAAAGAAGATCGGCATAAAACATGAGATTATAGAAACCTCGGAATTGAATATTCCTGAATTTTCGCATAATCCGATAGACAGATGTTATTATTGCAAAAGAGAACTTCTTGAAAATCTAAAAGAAGTTGCGAAATTGAGAGGATTTAAGCATGTTGTTGACGGTGCGAATGCCGATGATGTGGGCGATTATCGTCCCGGAATGCGAGCAGTAGCTGAACTGAATGTCAGGAGTCCTTTAAAGGAAGCCCAATTAACAAAAGCGGAAATAAGAGAGCTTTCAAAGCGTTATGATCTACCTACTTGGGATAAGCCATCTGCTGCTTGTTTGGCGTCAAGATTCCCCTATGGCACAGAGATCACTGCTGAAAGACTTAATACTGTTGGCGAAGCAGAAGCTTTCATTAAGTCTTTTGGTATATCTCAATTGCGAGTTCGTTTTCACGATCAGATCGCGAGAATTGAAGTATCAGATAATGACATGGAAAAGCTATTGAAAAATAGGGAATTGGTCGTGAAAAAGTTAAAAGAGTTAGGTTTCAATTATGTAACTCTGGATCTTCAAGGATACAGAACTGGTAGTATGAATGAAGTTCTATAAAATGTAAGCGTTGTTAAGTTAGATCAAGTTTTTATTTTTTCAATATTGACAATTGGAGGTAACTAAAAAATGAAGAAAGGCTTTTCGTTATTTGTTTCCTTAGCTTTACTATCGTTATTGGCTTTCGCTTTTGTTGGGTGCGGTGAAGAAGAAAAAGATGTAATCGGTCCCGGAGGGGGTAAAGATAGTGGAGATGGCATTATATCTGGTTTTGCAGGATTAAAAGCGGGATCATGGGCGGAACTTGTTTATCCTGATGGGACTCATAGTAAGTATGAATTTCTTGGCACTGATACCTATAAAGGGGCTGAATGCTACTTATTGGAATTTGAGACGATCCAAGACGGAACAAAAAATATAAACCAAATATGGATCAATAAATCAACAGGTCAAGGTGTTTTAATGGTTATGAAAGATGAAAATGGCGTAGTTATGAAAATGGAAATGACACCGACAACACCTCAAGATATTCCAACAGGAGAAACTCCTGTTAATTCTGTTAAGGTTGGAACCCAAAAATATACTACTCCTACTGGCAAGACTGTTGAAGCAACTGTATACAAAACGACAACTCCTGATGGCGAAGATGAAACTTGGATAAGTTTACAAGTTCCATTCTGGGAAGTGAAATCGTTGTTAAATGGAAAAGTGCTTTATGAGTTATACGATTTTGGCACTTCTGGTGCAAAGAGAGATATTAGTAAAGAGGAAATGGAAAATGCTACCCCTCTTGTATTTCCAGGGTGATAACCGATATAATAATGGGATTGGTAGTGACATAAATTTTGGACGTTTTAAGCCAAAAAATTTTGTTAGTTAAACAGATTTATTTCTAATAGCATTAGAAAGACTCTTCACTTCGTTCAGGGTGACGTATAAATACCATTTGGACACATAAATGTCATTTTGACTATATGTCATTTTGAGCGAAGCGAAAAATCTCTAAAAAGTTTCCCTTTAGATTGAGTTTGAAAAATTAACTAGGTAATGAGATTAGCAATGTTTCTCTGGATTCCCGCTGTAGTTTACCCCAAAAGCTGGGGCGGAATAATACCGTGTGTGTATTTGTCATTCCTGCGAAAGCAGGAATCCATTCTCAGCGATTACCTAATTATTTAATCAAACTTCATTCAAAATGGGAAACTAAAGTCTCATTTTGAAAAAGGCTTCATAAAGTCTCCCTTTGGAAAAGTAATATTTAGAGGGATTTTATAAACTGAAAATCAATAGGGTATTTTAATGGCACACGCATATACTCCCGGTCTAAAAGTATCAAAGGGCATGGCATTAAAAAGAATAAGAAGATTGCCGTTGCCCGGCACAATAACCGTTCAGCAAGGACAAAAAGTGAATGCTGAAACTGTTGTTGCCAGAACCGAATTGCCCGGACAGGTTACCTCATTTAACGTTGCAAGCCTTTTGGGAATTCAGCCTGATGAAATATATCAATATATGCTGAAAAAAGAAGGCGATCCAATAGCAAAAGATGAGATCATCGCTTCATCAAAAGGTTTGTTTGGGCTTTTTAAATCACAGTGTAAATCACCTATCACCGGGACAATAGAAAGCATATCAAAAATAACCGGTTTAGTTATGCTAAGAGAACCTCCAATTCCTGTTGAGATAAACGCTTATGTAGATGGATTGGTGACCGAAATTATACCAAATGAAGGTGTTGTAATTCAAACTTATGGCACTTTTATACAGGGCATATTTGGTATCGGCGGAGAAGCAATCGGGGAATTAGCGATTGTATGTAAAAGCCCTGATGATGTGATCTCGCCAGATGATCTGAACCCTGAAATGGCAGGAAAAGTGCTTGTTGTCGGATCAATCGTCACTTCTGATATTATCAATAAGGCAATTCAACTTAATGTAAAAGGGATAATATCTGGTGGAATTGACGATAGCGATCTGAGAAATTTGTTAGGTTACGAACTCGGCGTCGCGATAACTGGCTCTGAAAGGCTCGGAATAACTATAATTATCACCGAAGGTTTTGGCAGAATGGCTATGGCTAATAGGACTTTCAATCTTTTAAGGGAGTGTGAAGGCAAAAAAGTTTCTATAAACGGGGCAACACAGATTAGGGCAGGAGTTATCAGACCCGAGGCTATTATTCCTGATGTAAAAGAGGCATTTTCCAGTCATTCATTGGATATTCCCGATGATCCAGAGTTACAGGGAAGTTTAAATATCGGCACAGAGGTAAGGATTATTCGTGAACCGCATTTTGGCGAATTAGCTGAGGTTACAGAATTGCCTGTTGATCTTCAAGAATTGGAGACTGAGGCAAAGGTTAGAGTCTTAAAGGTTAGATTAAGGCGAACCAACGATGAGATAATTCTACCAAGAGCTAATGTTGAGATTGTCAGTTTCTAAAAAGAAGGATGATCTATGATTGAAGTAGAAAAATTAACTAAAAGATACGGTAATTTTACCGCAATAGAAGATGTGACTTTCAACGTCAATGAAGGTGAAGTTGTAGGATTTCTTGGTCCTAATGCAGCGGGGAAGACTACAACAATGAGAATATTAACGTGCTTTATGCCTGCTACTGATGGCACTGCCAGAGTGGCTGGCTATGATATTTTCCGTAATCCTTTGGACGTCAAAAGGCATATCGGCTATCTTCCTGAAAATGTCCCGCTTTATACTGAAATGAGCGTTGAGTCATATCTCAACTTTATGGCAAAGATCAAGGGAGTCTCTGGAAAACTAAGAAAACAAAGGGTTGATTCCGCTATAGAGGCATGCGGATTAGAACGTTTTCGTAATAGACTTATCGGCAAGCTATCAAAAGGATATAGACAAAGGGTCGGACTGGCACAATCGCTTGTGCATAATCCACCTGTGCTTATACTTGATGAACCTACGATAGGGCTTGATCCAAGACAAATAATTGAGATCAGAAATCTGATAAAAAATCTCGGAGGCGATCATACCGTCATATTAAGCACGCATATCCTCCCAGAAGCAAGTATGATTTGTAGCAGAGTCATTGTGATTAATGAGGGAAAAATCGCTGGAACTGTCTCATTGAAAGAAGGAAAAGTATCTGTCATTGAATCTCGTCTAACGGGGAAAGTTACAAATCTTGAGGAATCAGGAAGTATATATGTAAAAGTCCAAGGTCCTTCTGATAAAGTGACGTCAAGGTTAAAATTAATACCTCATGTCATTGACGTCATATTAGAACAGGAAGATGGAGACTTATTAACTTATATCGTTACACATGAAATCGGCGCTGATGTCCGTGCTGAATTAACATCTACAATGGTATATAGTGGTTGGAGACTGCTTGAATTAAGACCTGTTGAGATGACTTTGGAAGATGCTTTCCTTGAATTAATTCGTGAGAACGTCCCAGAGGATATGGATGAAGAAAAGGAAGGCGAACAATCCAATTTTGAGGACGTCTCTGGTGAGCAAGTAGCAGACGAAAGTCTATCAACTGAAAGTGAAATATCCTCAGATGAAAAAGTTGATGACGAGGAAAATCAAGAGAGCGAAAAAGAGTAGGAAGGAGAGGTGAAGGCTTTTAAGCCGATTTGTATATGAAAAACATTTACGCGATATTCGTCAGAGAGATCAAGGCATATTTTACATCGCCGATAGCTTATGTTGTGCTTATAGTTTTTAGCTTGCTTACAGGATTTTTCTTCGCTGCATATTTCAATTGGGCGACCAGATATGGCGGAGAAGCCAGTATGAGAGGCATATTCCATAACATGAGCATAACGTTACTTTTCGTTGCCCCGCTTATCACAATGCGTCTTTTCGCAGAGGAAAAACGTTCAGGGACAATTGAACTACTTATGACATCTCCTATAACAGATACAGAAGTTGTTATAGGAAAGTATATTGCAAGCCTAATCCTATTTATCTTGATGCTCGCGTCAACTATACTTTGCCCGTTATTCCTTATGACTTTTGCAAAGCCTGATACTACACCGATGGCTGTTGGATATTTGGGACTTTTCTTGCTTGGGTCTGCTTTCTTGTCGCTCGGCATGGTTACATCATCTATCACAAAAAATCAGATCATATCCGCATTGATCAGTTTTGTCGTTTTGCTTGGTCTGTGGGTGATCGGTTGGATGTCAACTGCGGTTGGTAGCCAAGTTGGGAAAGTTTTATCGTTCATATCTCTTGTTGAGCATTTTGAGGATTTCTCAAAAGGTGTGATTGACACAAAGCATGTCATTTATTATGTCAGTTTCGCTGTTTTTTGTCTGTTTTTTGCTGTCCAAATGCTTCGGTCGTCAAAGTGGAAATGAGGGGATTTGATGAACAACTTCACTATTCCAAGAAAAATAGTCAATATTATAGGCATTGTCGGCTTCTGCCTGTTGATAATCGTATTCGGCGTATATTTAGTTAAACCCAACCTTATTTGGTTTATTAGAATTTTATTAGGTTTAGGGCTTGTTTGCATATTAGCTTATTGGATAATCAACGCAATTGTCAGTCGGTCAGCAAGATATGGCTCAAACGTTGCCATTATGATCTTATTAGCTTTCGCTATATTAGCCTTGGTGAATTTTGTCTCTGCCAGACACTTCAAAAGGGTAGATACAACACAAAATAGGACGTTTTCACTATCAGAACAGACAGAAAAAATCCTTAAAAATTTAACACAAAATATCACTATAACCGCATTTTATTCAGAAAATCATTATAGGCGAAAGTTTGCAGAAGATATATTAAATGAATATGCCCAAAAATCAAATAAGATAAAGTTTACAATGGTTGATCCTGTTTCAAAGCCGGGATTAGCATCAGCATATAAGATCAGAGATGATGGCACTGTTGTATTTGAGAGCGGAGAAAGAAAAGAAAATGTAGTTAGCTATGAGAATGAAGAACAGGATTTCACAAGTGCGATATTGAAAGTTACATCAACAAAACAGAAGAAAGTCTATTTTTTGTCTGGACATGGCGAACGTGATATAGAAAGCTATGATGAAACAGGTTGTTCAGAGTTAAAAAAGCGAATAGAGGCGGATAATTATAAAGCGGAAACGATAGTTTTAGCTCAGCAGTCTGCTATTCCAGATGATTGCGAGGTGTTGGTAATAGCAGGTCCTCAAAATCCTTTGTTAGATAAAGAAGAAGAGGCGATAATAGATTATCTTGATCTTGGCGGAAAGGCGATAATAATGGTTGATCCGTCACCTTCTGCGTCTATGGAAAAACTGTTGAAGAAATGGGGAACTGACGTCCATAATGATATAATCTTAGATGGACTTGGTCGGTCAATGTTAGGCGATCCAAGCGTCCCTGTCTGCATTGGATATGGCAGTCACCCAATAACTGCCCCGTTAGCAAGGGGAATTATGACATTCTTTCCGATAGCTCGTTCACTTGCACCAGTAAAAGATGAAAATAAAGACCTTTCAATAACAGAACTTGTCAAAACAAGCAACAATAGTTGGGGCGAAACTAACCTTGACCTGCTTATGAAAAAACAAATTATAGAATATAACGAAGGACAAGATATTAAAGGACCTTTGACAGTCGCTGTCGCTGTCACTAAAAAAGAAAAAGACACAAAAACGGAATCTGACAAATTTAAAAAGGAAAAAGAGAGGCGAGTAATCGTCGCTTTTGGCGATTCTGATTTTGTGATGAATAAGTATCTGCAACAGGGCAACCCAGACTTATTTATGAACTCTTTAAACTGGCTTGCAGAGGAAGAGGAACTTATCTCAATAGGACCAAAAAGTCAGGACGAAACTCCAAAGGTAGAAAGGCTAAGCGGAGATACTATAAGACTTGTGAGTTATTCAAGTATATTTACTATCCCAATTATCCTGATTATTGCTGGTGCTTGGGTTTGGTGGAAACGGAGATAGTGACTATGAGAGCGAAAACTACGTTAATATTATTAGGTGTTGTCATAGTTTTATTTGCTCTTGTATATGCCTTTGAAATTCGCAAACCGAAAGATAGCCAAAAAGGCAATAAAAAAGTTGAGGTTGTTTTGGGCATACCAGAAACCGAGATAAACAAAATTGAAATAGCTTATACAACGCCTAAAATTGCGACTTTAACTGCTAACAAAGATGATAAAGGTATATGGAAAAGTCAACCTACTAATATAAAAAGCGACGACATACAAAAAGCCATTGAAAGCTCATTAGGCAAGTATGTCTATGATACCGTAAAAGACCCTGTTGGTTTGCGAGAGTATGGTTTAGATAGCCCAAAAGTTTCTGTCTCTTTCTATTTTAAAGATGGGACAAAAAAGAAAGTTATGATTGGCAAAGAAGTCCCGATAGGCAATTATGTCTATGTGAAAGAGGAATCTAATCCAGAGATTTATATGATACCAGCAAGTATCTTAGAAGATTTTACTAAGCTAATATCAAACATAATCGTAACGGGTAACGAGTGACGGGTAACGAATGATATTTAGATGTCACCCTAAACGAAGTGAAGGGTCTTTCTGGAGATTAGAATTTGATAATCTACTTGTTATGCGTTATTGGTTATGCTTTTGTATTTATCCGATATTTTTGAAAGGGGAAACTGTAATGTCCAAAAGGAAATTGGCAAAAGATGGCGTCATATCCATAAGTCCTTATGAACCGGGGAAACCGATAGAGGAAGTATCAAGAGAACTCGGCATTCCAGAAGCAGACATAATAAAAATGGCATCAAATGAGAATCCACTTGGTGCTTCGCCATTAGGCATTCAGGCAATAAAGGATTGTGCAGAAAACGTCTTTCTATATCCTGATGGCGATTGCTATTATTTGAAACGCGATTTAGCGGAAATTTTGGGCGTTAAACCAGAAAATCTGCTTATGGGCAACGGTTCAAATGACGTCCTTCAAATTATAGCGGACACATTTATTAAGCCAGAAGACGAGGTCATATATTCAAGACATGCTTTTGTTGTCTATACATTAGTGACAAAGATCGCAGACGCGAAAGCGGTAGTTACAGAGATGAAGGATTACACGCATGATCTCTCAGCAATGGCTGATGCTATAACAGATATGACGAAAGTTATATTTATCGCCAATCCTAACAATCCA
>DTPJ01000524.1 GCA_011334435.1 Candidatus Poribacteria bacterium
CCTCAATACAGATGCTCTGGGTTGAACGAAGATTTAAATTATGATAGAAAAATATAATGATCGAAAAAATATTTTTTATTCGAATAATTGAAAGCTAAATATCGTGGGACTAAAGCTGATTATAAGCCCAAAAATTGATAAAAAGGCATGAAGGGGAAAATATGTCCTATTCATAATTTGCTTTATATAAAATTAGATAAATTAAGAAAACTTTTTGTTATCGATCAAATGGAGGAGCTTAATGACAGCTCAAGAAAGATTCCAGACATTATTACGTGATCTATTTGAATTCGATTGTGCAGATTTAGATTTTGGTATTTACAGGATTATGAATTACAAGCGTGATGTCATTGAAAATTTCATATCAAATGATCTGCCTAATATCATAAAAAAAGAACTTGAACAGGGAGCCCTGGCTGAAATCGCCAGAGCGAAAGAAGCATTAGAAAATGCAAAGAAAAAGGTGTTGGAAACACTTGGCGAAGAAGCTTTGGATGAAGAAGGAAACCTGGCGGAAAATTTCCATTCTACGACCATAGGCAAAGAGTATCTTGAAGCCCAAAAAAAAGCCACTGGTTTTCTGAACATTGAAGCTTTAGAAACCAATATCTATAACCATCTTTATACCTTCTTTAGCCGCTACTGGCAGGACGGTGATTTTATATCAAAACGCCGTTATTCAAAGAAAGAACGTTATGCCATCCCCTACAACGGCGAGGAAGTTTATCTTTACTGGGCCAACCACGATCAGTACTACATCAAGACCGGCGAGTATTTCACTGATTACACCTACAAAGCCCCCAACGGCGTGATTGTGCACTTTAAACTTCGACAGGCTGATGTGGAGCATAACAACGTCAAGGGCGAAAAGCGCTTTTTCCTGCCGCGCCTGGATGAGATCGACTGGGACGAAGCGGCGCGTCAGGTCGTTATCCCCTTCGAATACCGCCCGCTGACCGCGCAGGAGACCATCACCTACGGCCAGAAAAACCAGCAGGAAGCCATCATCGCCAAGGCTGTAACTGAGATTCCCAAACGCCTAAAGGCAGCCGATGCCCTGGTCGCGCTCACCGCCGAACGGCGCACGACCGACAAAGGCGAAACCGTCACCTACCTGGAATATCATTTGCGCCAGTACACCCGCCGCAATACCAGCGACTTTTTCATCCACAAAGACCTGAAGGGCTTTCTCTCACGCGAACTGGACTTTTACCTGAAGAACGAAGTGCTCAACCTGGAAGAACTGGAAGCCGCTGGCGAGGGCCTGAGTGAGGGTTGGTTCCAACTGTTGCGACTTATCAAGGGCATTGGCCTGCGCATCATCGAGTTTCTGGCGCAGATCGAGGACTTCCAGAAGATGCTCTGGGAGAAGAAAAAGTTTGTCACCGAGACTTTTTACCTCGTCACGGTTGGCAATGTCCCGGAAGTCTTTTATCTGGAAATCGCCGCCAATGATGCGCAGTGGAACGAGTGGGAAATACTCTTTCACATCAATGAAGAGAAGACCAATCTGTTCACGACCGGAAAAAACAAAAAGGATTGTCGTGTTACCTTCCTTAAAGAGCATCCCACCCTGGTGCTGGACACGCGCCACTTTCCGCCGGACTTCACCGACCGCCTGCTGGCTTCATTTGAGGAACTAGATGAAAAAATCGATGGTCTATTAGTGCACAGCGAAAACTGGCAGGCGCTGAATGTGTTGCAGGAGAAGTACCGCGAGCGGGTGAAGTGTATCTACATTGACCCACCGTATAACACGGGGAATGATGAGTTTATCTATAAAGATAACTACCAACATTCATCTTGGTTGGCAATGATGAATGACCGTGTTGCACTGATGAAGAAATTTTTGAAGATTGACGGAACATTATTTTCAAGCATCGATTACAACGAAATTGCCGCCTTAAAGAATTTGCTGGACATGGTTTTTCAGGATGGGTTTGAGGGGTTGATAACTTGGCGCCGCCGCCATAATCAGCCAAATGATCGAACAAAAATGATTGGGCTTGTGGCTGATTACATCCTAACTTGTGCTAAAGATAGCCGTGCATTAAAGACAAGTGGTGTTGGAAAACTAGACTTAACAGGCAACTTTTCTAATCCAGATAACGATCCTCGTGGCCCTTGGGCTTCAAAGCCTTGGAAAGTTGGGGCAGGACAGAGCGGTACACGCTATATAATTGTTTCTCCTACGGGGAGAAAATTCGAAGAAGAGTGGATGGGAGATGAAGAAACGTATAGATCGCTTTTGGCTGACAATCGCATCATATTCCCGCGGGAGGGCGATGGGCTACCGAGAAAAAAGTACTTCCGCCATGAGAGAGAGGAAGAGGGCCAATGTGCTACTAATTGGTGGGAACATTCCTATTTCGGCCATAATGCCGGCGCCAATGCAACTATGACAGCTTTATTCGGAGAAAAGAATCTAATTAACAATCCTAAACCAGTTGAGTTGATAAGAGGCGTCATTCAAGTAGCTGGACGCATTGTGGATATGGTGGCCGACTTCTTCGCCGGCTCTGGCACCACCGGTCATGCCGTCATCACTCTCAATCGCGAAGACGGCGGCAGGCGCAAATTCATCCTGGTAGAGATGGCCGACTACTTTGATACCGTGCTCGTGCCGCGCATCAAAAAGGTCACCTTCACGCCGGAGTGGAAGGACGGCAAGCCGAAGCGCATGGCCACGCAAGAAGAAGCCGAGCGCTCCCCGCGCATCGTCAAGGTCATCCGCCTGGAATCCTACGAAGACGCACTCAACAACCTGACCTTTGATGAGCAAAGCAGCCAGAAGGCGCTGGACCTCTTCCCCGATGACTACCTGCTCTCCTACATGTTCAAGTGGGAAACGCGCCAAAGCGAAACCCTGGTCAATGTGGAGAAATTACAATCACCATTCTCCTACAAACTGCATATTCACCATGACGGCGAGAGTCGCGAGCGCACTGTGGACCTACCAGAAACCTTCAACTATCTCTTGGGCCTGGACGTGCAAACGCGGTGCGTTTATGACGATGGAGGACGACGTTATCTGGTCTATCGCGGCGCACTGCACAACGGCCGCACTGTTGTTATTCTCTGGCGCGATATCACAGGCTGGAAGATAGAGGATTATGAACGCGAGGCGGCCTTCGTTGCGGAGAAAAAATTGACCGCAGGCGCGGACGAAATCTACGTCAACGGCGACTCGCGCATCCCCGGCGCTCGCTCGCTGGACCCGCTCTTCAAAGAGCGCATGTTTGCAAATGCGGAGGCATGATATGGCGGAGGTTATATTCAAGAAGGTTGATTACACGCTGAAAAAGCTCATCGAAGATGTTCACATGGGCGACATCGGCTTGCCCGACATCCAGCGTCCTTTTGTCTGGCCGCGCAGCAAAGTACGAGACCTTTTTGACTCCATGTATCGCGGCTTCCCCATCGGCTATCTGCTCCTTTGGGAGAACGGCTGTTCTGGTGAACACCGTACCATCGGCGCAAATGGAAAACAAAAAGCGCCGCGATTGCTGATCGTGGATGGACAGCAGCGGTTGACCTCTCTCTATGCGGTTACCAAAGCAATACCAATCATCAACCGAGATTTTCGGCCGGAATTGATCCGCATTGCCTTCCATCCGTTAGAAGAAAAATTCGAAGTGACCAATTCTGCTATTGAAAAAGACTCGGGATGGATCGCCGATATAAGCGTATTGTGGAAGCCAGAGACCAATACGTTTACGTTCATCCAGGATTTCCTGAACCGATTAAGAGAGCGCCGTGCTATCTCTCCTGATGAAGAAAACAAAATCCCCACTGCTATTGATCGTCTGGTTAAACTACAGGATTACCCGATTACGGCATTAGAAATATCCTATTCAGTAGATGAAGACCGTGTAGCAGAGATCTTTGTGCGTATCAACAGCAAAGGCACACCGCTTAATCAGGCTGACTTTATCCTAACATTGATGTCTGTTTTTTGGGATGAGGGACGAAAACAACTGGAGGACTTTTGTCGTCAGGCCAAGACGCCGCCCACCCCCAAAAAGCCTTCGCCTTACAACCACTATTTGCTTCCCAGTCCTGACCAGTTGCTACGGGTCAGTATAGCGCTTGGCTTTAGACGTGCACGTTTGGAGTACGTGTACTCTCTCTTGCGGGGCAAGGATTTGCAAACAAAGCAATTCTCAGATGAGCAACGTGAAAAGCAATTTGCTATCCTCAGAGAAACTCAATCCTATGTCCAGGATCTTCAGAACTGGCACGAATTTTTTAAGGTCTTAAGGCGCGCGGGATACCTCAGCTCTCAGTTCATTTCTTCCGAGATGGCGGTGCTATACACCTATGCTTTGTGGCTCATTGGCAAGCGAGATTTTAAGGTCGACTCTTATCGTCTGCGAGAGGTAATCGCCCGCTGGTTTTTCATGGCGGCGCTTACCGGCCGTTACACCGGCTCTCCTGAAAGTCGCATGGAACAAGATCTTGCGCTTTTGCGGGAAGCATATTCCGCAGATGACTTTTTGCGAATTCTGAATCAGCAAATTGAGGCGGTTCTTACACGAGACTATTGGGAAGTCACATTACCCAACGAATTGGAGACGGCGGCAGCCAGAAATACCGGGCAATTTGCTTACTATGCGGCACTTTGTCTTTTGGAAGTCCCCGTTCTCTATTCCAAAATGAAGGTGCCTGTTCTGCTGGATCCCTCGACAAGGGCAAAAAAGTCTGCTTTAGAGCGTCACCACCTCTTTCCCCGCCGATATCTTCAACGGATCAAAATCGGCGATAAGCGTCTTATCAATCAGGCGGCGAATTATGCCTTGGTGGAATGGAGTGATAATATTGATATTTCTGATCGTTCTCCTCGCGAATATGTGCCGGAATTAGAAGCAAGATTCACGTGCGAGGAGATTCAGAACATGTATCGCTGGCACGCGCTGCCGGAGCGATGGTATGAAATGCAATATTCGTTATTTCTCCAGGAACGAAGGAGGAGAATGGCAGATGTCATAAGGCAAGGTTTCGGAAAAATCAAGGGAGATTGAACATGCCGAACGGCATCCAGCAATACGTCAAACTCGAAAGCCGCCTCATCCTGCTGGCATGGCTGAACAGTCTTCTGGGCTATGAGAGCAACCGGGATTTGCTAAAAGATACTAAAGATATCTCTGAAGGATTCGGTCCTGACGGGCGCAGTTATCTTTACTACCACTTCATTTCTCGAGGAAGTCGGCTAAAGATTCCCGCGGATGACCTGGCTCGCTACGATGAAAACATACGTCTGCATCTGGAGAAAATCAACCGAAGTCGCACCGAACGGATCACGCTGCGTTACTTTCAGTACCTCGCTGTGCTTTACACGGAAATTCTTCTCGATAGGTTATTCAATCACAAAGACCAACTAATCGCCGAGTTAAACAATTTTGTCCACCAACGAAACGCCAACCGTTTAATTGATGAACCACAGGATGAACCATTTACCGAAGCAGACCTTACCAAACTAGCCTACTGGATGGCAACGGGTAGTGGCAAGACGATTATTTTACATCTCAATTACCACCAATTTCAACATTATAACAAAGAACCGTTGGACAACATCTTGCTCATCACACCCAATGAAGAACTGAGCGAACAGCATCTGGAAGAGCTCGCTGCTTCTGGCATACCGGCAAAGCGCTTCGACTTGAATTCCAGCGGGCTGTGGCCCAGTGGCAAGGAAGTTATACAGATTATTGAAATAACTAAATTAGTAAAAGAAAAGCGTGGAGGCGGAGAAAGTGTACCTGTGGAAGCTTTTGAAGGCCATAATCTCATCTTTGTGGATGAAGGACATAAAGGCTCCGGCGGCGAGGCCTGGAGATGCTATCGCGAGGCTTTGAGCGCAACTGGATTTACCTTTGAGTATTCAGCTACATTCGGGCAAGCACTTTCAGCAGCGCGAAATGACCCTCTCACTGCCGAGTATGGGAAAGCCATCATTTTTGACTATTCATACCGTTATTTTTATGGCGATGGCTTCGGCAAGGATTTTCATATCCTAAACCTCCGCGATGAAACGGACCAGCAAAAGACAGACCTGCTTCTGCTTGGTAATCTGCTATCTTTCTATGAGCAATTGCGTCTATTTGATGAACAAGGCGATTCCTTTCGTCCATATAACCTGGAAAAGCCACTATGGGTGTTTGTCGGTAGCACAGTAAATGCCGTCTATACAGAGAATAAACAACCCCGCAGCGATGTTCTGACGGTTGTGCGTTTTATGCATCGTTTTCTTAAGGATCGCAGATGGGCAGTTAAAGCCATTCAAGACGTGCTGAACGGCGAGACAGGCTTGACTATGCCAGATGGACGGGATTTGTTTGCTGGACGGTTCAACCTTCTTCGTGAGGCTGGGATTGCAGATGACAAGTCCGCACTTTATGACGATATTTTAAAGCGCGTCTTCCATGCCGAATCTTGTGCTGGCTTGCATCTTTGCGAAATCAAAAATAGCCAGGGCGAATTAGGCTTGAAAGCTGCAGTTGGAGAACACTACTTCGGCCTAATTTACATTGGTGATACTAACGCATTTAAACAATTGGTCGAAAACGACACACCTGATATCGTATTGGAACAGGATGTTATCAGTGGATCACTCTTTAACCAAATAAATTGTCCTAATTCCATGCTTCATGTATTGATAGGGGCAAAAAAATTTATGGAAGGTTGGAACTCATGGCGGGTGGCAAGCATGGGGCTTCTGAACATAGGTCGGCAGGAAGGCTCACAGATTATACAACTGTTCGGGCGGGGTGTGCGGCTGAAGGGCAAAGATCTGAGTCTTAAGCGCAGTTCAGCTCTTCCTGGGGATCATCCTAGATACCTTTCCCTGTTAGAAACGTTAAACATCTTTGCCATTCGGGCCAATTACATGGCACAATTCCGAGATTACCTCGAACGTGAGGGTGTTGAAGTTGAAGAACCCATGCAGTTGACAATTCCAATTCGGATGAATGAAGAATTCCTTAATAAAGGTTTAGTCATTCCAAGACCCGTTAAGGATAGAAGCTTTGAAAGCGAGCAGGTATTAATTCTGGATGTTGACAGGAGGATAAAGGTATTTGTTGACATGTCGCTGCACCTGCAGGTCATTCAAAGTCGCCCATTAGAGCATCAAATAGACGAGGTTCAAAGTGGCACTCCACAGACAATATCTGATGAATACCTTGATTTGATTGATTGGGAGAAGGTTTATTTTGATTTGCTTGATTTTAAGAAGAGAAAAGCCCTTAATAATCTGATTATATATTTAAATGTGTTAAGAAAAATAATTGAAAACATAGATTATACACTCATAGCCGATGAACCTATTGTAAAGCCAAGATCATTTAGAGAAAAAATTCTCCTTCAAGAAGCAGTGACAAATATCCTTAGAAAATATGTTGCTTCTTTTTATGCAGCAAGAAGGGAGAAATGGGAAGAAAAAGTAGCTCTAACCTATTATAATGTTGATAGGACTGATCCGAATTTAGCTTTTAATAAAGTGAAAGAGGAATGCGATGGGGCATATAAAATTGAAGTAAGCAGATCAAACAGAGAACTAATTGAATCTATTCAGAACTTAATCAACAATGTTGATCAGTTATATCATAATGAGGGGGATGAACTTGCTCGAATTTATTTTGACCGTCATCTTTATCTACCAATTATCATTGAAAAGTCAGAAGAAATAAAGTCGATTCCTCCTGCGTTAAAAGAAAGTGAAGCAAAGTTTATTATTGATTTAAAAAATTATTGGGAGGCAGAAAAACAGGCAAGATTAAAAGGAAAAGAAATATTTTTATTACGCAATTTGAGTCGGGGCAGGGGTATTGGCTTTTTTGAAGAGAGGGGATTCTATCCAGATTTTATTTTGTGGATAATTGATAAAGAAAAAAATCAGCAAAGAATAGTTTTTGTTGAACCTCATGGAATGATCTATGCAAAACCATATGAGCATGATGATAAAGCAAGACTTCACGAAAGGCTTCCTGAGCTTGCCAAAGAGATTGGAAATAGAACTGGCCGAAATGACATCAGCCTTGATTCATTTATTGTTTCTGTTACGCCTTATGAGGTTTTAAAAAAGAGATATGATAATGGAAAGTGGGATAGAAATAAATTTTCAGAAAAACATATCTTATTTCAAGACGAAGGGTGTGATTATCTTGCTAAGATATTGGATGTAAAATAAATCGATGAGAAGGTGTTACAAAACGATGATTAGATATGCTGATAATTATTTTTACTGATATATATTTTGGATGCCAATGAATTCTTGTCATGCTAAATACAGAAGGTAAAAAATGGAATTAATAAGCAACGAAAAATTAGTTCAAGAAATCATCACAAGACCTACGCCATTATCTGATGAACAAAAGAAAGCTGTATTATCAGAAAATAAATATTTGAGAATAGTTGCAGGGGCTGGTACTGGAAAAACAGAAACGATGACGCGAAGAATAGCATATCTTCTGCTTTGTAAAGGTGTGGCGCCGGATTCCATAGTGGCGTTTACCTTCACCGAAAAAGCAGCACAAAGCCTTAGATCTAGAATTTATGAAAGAGTAAAAGAACTTGGTGGTCAAGAACGATGCTGGTACCTGGGTAATATGTTTATAGGGACTATCCACAGCTTTTGTTTTCATCTTTTGGCAGATAAGTTTGATTACGGCGATTACAGCCCTTTAGATGAAAATAAAGAAATGGCTTTCTTAATGCGTGAGGGATGGAATTTAGGACTAGGTAATAGCGGTAACTATGGGGAAAATTGCGAAAGATTTTTGAGGTCTGTTAACGTGGTTTATAACGAGTTAATAGATAGAGATGAGCTTAAATCAAAAGCAAATGAATTCGCCGAAAAACTCGAAAAGTATGAAGAAATATTAAAACAACATAGATTAATTGATTTTGGCCAGATGATAAGTATGGCGGTAGATAGAATACAACGAGATCCTAAAAATGTAGGTTACATAAATTACCTTATAGTGGATGAGTATCAAGATATAAATAGAGCTCAAGATAAATTAATTAAATTAATAGGAAAACATGCTAGTGTGTTCATAGTAGGTGATCCAAGACAGTGCATTTATCAATGGCGTGGCTCTGATGAAAGATGTTTTGAGGAATTTTTACAAACTTACAAAGAATGCGACCAAGTAACAATAAAAGAAAATTGGAGAAGTGTGCCTGAAATTGTGAAAGTGGCTAATTATTTCGCCGAAAGCTTTGGAAATGCAAGGTATGAACCCTTGCAGCCAATGCGTAAAGAGAATGGTTTGGCTGTGATAATAAATGCTAAAACGCCAGATTCGGAAGCGAACTGGGTTATTAGCCAAATAAAAAAATTAATTAAAAATAATAAAGATCTCAGATATAAGGATTTTGCAATATTATTAAGGAGCGTCAAAACATCAGGTAGGCCATTTATAGAAAAATGCAAAGAGGAAGAAATACCTTTTATAGTTGCGGGAAAAATTGGCTTATTCCAAAGAGATGAAGCCCAGGCTGTCGGTAAATTATTTGCATGGTTGGATAAAGAAGGATTTTGGATTAGAGACTTCTATCAGAATGATAAAATAAAAGGTGATGATCTTTTTAAAAGCGCATTAGAAAGTTGGAGAAAAGCTGTAGATAATACAGTGATTACTGCGAATATAGATATTGAATTTCAGAAGTGGAAAGAATGTGTTTTAAATAATGAATACAGTAATTTTACTTACATGTATCATGATTTGCTGATCAGACTTGGTGTATTGAATCTGCACCCGGAAAATAAGCTTGATGCGGCCATTTTGGCTAACCTTGGAAGATTTAATACTATCTTGACCGACTATGAGACCTCAGTAAGATTAGGTGGGAAACATATTGATTGGCCAACGACCATAAAAGGTTTATGCTGGTTTATGAATTCATATGCTATTGGCGCTTATGAAGAAAATTATGAAGAAGACCTAAGAGGCATCGATGCTGTGCAGATAATGACTGTTCATCAAGCGAAGGGATTAGAATGGCCCGTTGTATTTATTCCGTGCTTAACAGAGAAGCGATTCCCCAGCAGTAATACAGGAAAACGACAAGAATGGTATTTACCAAGAGAAGCTGGTTTATTCCAGGCTGATAGATATGAAGGTGACATAGAGGACGAAAAGAGACTTTTTTATGTGGCTATAACCAGAGCTAGGGATTTATTATGCCTGAGTTATTTTAAGAAAATTCAAAAAACAAGCAGGAGCGAACAACGCCCATCAGCATTTTTAAATGAGGTTTCAAAAATTAATTATTCGATAATTGATGATGATAGAGATATTAAAAGCATAAAAATTTGCGCAAAAGACAAAGAAGAAGAGCTCCAAACTTTTTCGGCCACAGAATTGATTTATTATAGAAGGTGTCCCTTCAGGTATAGACTTAGCAAGCTATGGAACTTTCAACCGGGTCTTGATGTGGCAATCGGATTTGGAAGAAGCCTCCATTTTTGTCTGCAAAATATAAGCCATTTAGTAAAGGATAATATTGAGCCGGAGAAAGCAGTAGATATGATTATTGATAGATATTTCTATTTACCATATGCGACTAAAACGGTATTTGAGTCAATGAAAAATAAAGCAAGACAAATATTAAGAGATTTTGTTAAAGAAAACATCAATGAACTAATTAGGGTTGAACAAGTAGAAACAACAGTTGAATTCCCTTTTGATAAAATTATCATATCAGGGAAAATTGACGCCATCATAAAGAAACATGGACCAGAGGAGCGGATTGAAATTAGGGATTATAAGACTTCAGATAAAGTTGATAGTTTTGATGACACAACTTTGCAACTTCAGATTTATGCTCTGGGATTAAGCAGCATTGGCAAAAAGGTATCTGAAGCATCCGTTGCTTATCTTGATAATGAAGAGAAAAATGACCAAAAAATTAAAACGGTCCCTGTTGACGAATCAAGTCTAAAAAATGCTGAATATGCGATTAAAAATTGTTTAGAAGATATAAAAAAATCTATCTATCAAGGGAAAATTGGAAATCAATGTAATTTATGTGATTATAAAAAAATATGTTTTTATATCAATTCAAAAAGATAAAATTATAATTAGGGCCATGTCAAGTTTTGTTCGCAGTCTGGCCATCGTAAGTAAAAACCTCCTTTCTTATGGTTGATGTCTATAAAAGGAGAGTTTACGATGGCTCATCCTTCTAGATGAAATCGCGAACATTTTTATACACTAGCCGAGATAAATATATTATATCTAATAAATTATTTAATCGCATCTTATTCGATAATAAAATCGCGAATTATAAATTATTTATTCTTATGTGGAACATGTCGGCAATTGGGAATTCTACAAAGTGAATCTAATAAAGATGATATAGAAGACGATGTTGTCTGATTTTTTATAAATGAAACCATTTCTCCATACTTCTCTCCCTGAGATCTTTTTATTTGCTTACCTTTTTCTTCTTCAAGTAAGAAACCGAAATCAATTGCAGCCTGTAGAAATTTTTCAGGAGATTCAGCTGCCTTTTCTTTTTTGCCTCTCAAGACACCTCTTCTATCTAATGAATGCCTGCGCGCCTGTCCATCTGGATGAATAAATTTTCTAAAAAGAATCATAAGTTGCCTTGCGGAAGGGCACAGTCCATCGGTCTTAATTTGCTCACCTGTTTGCTTCCTAATGAAATCTATAAATTCATCATATTCATCGATAAATTGATTATTAAACGTCGCTGACTGAAAATGTTCGCAGTCACCGAATTTGGCATTTTTAAGAAAATCATTAGAATTACTCTTAAATATGGTTGCTCTTATTATGGCTCCTTCAAATCTAGCATTTTGTAAATTACAATTATCAAATATAGTATTAGTAAGATCTGCTGCCCTAAATGAAACATTGCGGAGATCTTCTTGCCTAAATGTTAACCCTTGTAGATTAGTTCCTTCAAGTGAAATTAGGCCTTCTTTAATTGCTTTATAGCCTTCGCCAGATTTCAATAATATCTGGATAATGTTTCTAACCCCATCAGAAGTAAATTTTTCTTGACAAGGCAAGGCTGCAAGCTCATTTATTTTTGCTTGCAATCCGCTTAACAATACAGAGAGCGCTATTGAATCTGGTGGCAATGGTTTTTGAGAAAGTAAATGGGCGAAAGCAGTAGTATTTTTAAAAAAATCCTTGACAAGCCTTTCGCCAACTAAATAATCTGAAATCAGTTCATGCGTTAATTCTATCTTGCCAGAAGATTCATTCTTCTTAAAGAATGGAGCCATTAACAAGCTGGATATAAGGTTGTGCTTTTCATTTTCATTAATTTTTCTATCAACTAAACATATTGAAAGTTCAGCCAGGTCTTTAAGGTCTTTTAAATAGATACCTCTGGTTTTAAAGTTCTCAATTGCTATTTCTTCTAGCCACTCTCTATAGGCAGTTGGCGGAAAGATATCTTTATTTATCATGTCCTTCTCATATTCTCTTTCTATCGTCAAGTTAATTAAATATTCTTCAGTTAGCGCGGGAGTCGAAGAAAAGCTTATTATATTGTCTTTAAATAAATCGGTTAATAAATCAGCATAAAATGGGGTAGATGATAATTTATTAAGAATTGGGCTCGAATAAATTATTTTTAAATATTTTTGTACAGTAGATGTATCCTTATCTTCCTTTTTAGGAAACCTGTTTTCAAGTTTAATCCAAGCATGAGCCCTTTTTTCGTTTCCTTCCCAACGTTTTAAACTATATATTTCAATATGATCGGTATAATCGTTTATAAAATCTTTTAAATCATCACATGTTTCAAATAAAGAATCTCTCATAGAAATAATAATCGCAGGCTTTGAGTAAGGAGATGTAATCCTATCCTCTAAGTATTCTATGAAATTAGAGTCTTTGGAAATAACCTCATCAAGGCCGTCAAGCATCAATATTCCTAGCCTATTATCAATTAGCCAATTGAAATACTCTCTTCTAAGATTTGCTGAGAATTCAGTTCTTATAAAGGCGTCTATGAGTCCCTTTACATTAGGCCCAGCAGCTTCTTTTAAATGACTTGATAAAAGAGGAAGAGGCCTGGGGAAAAGCGCAGTCCGTTTTTTCGATTGTTGAAACTGATCATATATTTTCGAAAAAAGAGATTCAAAACAGAACGATTTTCCTTGGCCAGCAGGAGCTATGATGAACCAGATAAAAGGCTTATCATCATCAAGTGAGCTTTCTAGTTCTCGCATCATATCAGATACCAAATCTATGCCACTGAAATCTGGTGCAGAGTCTTTTATGTAAGGTTGATGCACCCGTCTTTTTTCATGGTTCTTAGCAGATTCACTCAATGCTTTTATAGCTGAAGCTGTGCCTTCGGCAACCTCCCAGCTAAATGGAGTATCAAAAAACTGAACTGGCAGCTGGATCCTCACCTTACATTCGTTATATGCTTTAGATCTAAATTCTTGTGTCAGTCCTTCCGCAGTATCTACAAGAAGTCTTAATTTGGCACCTGGGTGTTTTTTAATAGCCCCTCTGAATCTACTTAGATATTCTTCTTCTAATGAGATAATGTTTTTGTCCTTCCTAAGATCGGATGTCAGTAGCCACACGCACACTTCATCTATTTCATCTCCATATAATCTATTCTCTGCGACGAGGAATGTTTGGTCTTTTAGAGTAATTTGGAATCCTTGAGATTCGTAAAAACCCCTTACCATCTCTAATAGAGACATGTTTCCTCCTCAGGTAGATAAATAAAAAATTATTTTTATATTATTAAAATAATTTGAAGATATTTGTCAATATTTATTTAGATGTCTGTTCCGTAAAAATCAAAGGCCATGTCAAGTTTTGTTCGCGATTTAGCCATCGTAATATCTCCATTTTCAGGCCTTAGTTAACTCCTTGAATCAGGGCCTCACTCCACACAGGCCTCAGCTTCTCAGCAGGCTTGATGTAAGCATACTCATTGGCCCAGTCCTCCGTGTACTCCATGAGATACGCGGTAATAAGCCTGAGATACGGACTTACAGATAGAAACATTCCAACCACTCTGATCCTCGGCTTTATCTCTTGTTTTGCCTTTTCCAGAATATTCGTGGAGGAGATAGGGCGCTTGTCTATTTAGGAAGAGCAAGTAAAACAGATGTTTACGTAGATAAAAGGAAATGAATTTTCAAGCGTTAAAAAATGGAAATATAGAAGGTGTCTCTATTTTTTACCCCATTTTTTACCTATTTTTTTGCCATTCTTTCTCTTTTTCTTGAACCTTTTTCCGTTGCTAATCGTACCTAATAAAGGTAAGATTTAGCTAAGCAAAACCAGATAATTAACGAGATAA